>NZ_CAUQGG010000008.1:0-91938 GCF_963517755.1 uncultured Solobacterium sp. | reverse complement strand
CCACGAACAAAAAGTAGTTCTATAGCCACAACCATCTATTTCCAGTGGTCAGAACCATTGTCAAACACACTAAAAACACAATGTAAGTAAACTGTCCAAACCTCTGCATTTTTCTCTAAACCCTTTGTTATCAAGCCTTTTACACACCTTTTCTTCTTACTTCCTTGACATCAAACACACTGTCTCAACATGCACAGTTTGTGGAAATAGGTCCACTGGTTGTACGAGTTCTAATTTGTAACCATTGTCACTGAGTATCTTTACATCACGTGCGAGTGTTGCTGGATCACAGGATACATAGACTAATCGCTTTGGCGCGATGGTTACGATAGCGTCTATCGTATCTTTTGAACATCCTTTACGTGGTGGGTCGATAATCATTGCGTCTGCTTGTATCTTTGCGTCAATGATTTGTTTTGCTCCTTCCGATGCATCTGCGTTAATAAACTTGATGTTAGTAATATTGTTATTTTCCGCGTTGGTATTCGCATCACGGATTGCGTCTGCGACAATCTCAATGCCATATACTTGCTTGGCTTGTTTTGCGGCAATGATACCCATCGTACCTGTACCACAATACAGATCGATGAGAGTTTCATTACCTGTTAAGCCAGCTAATTCAATCGCTTTAGAATAGAGTTCTCTTGTTGCGTATGGATTAATCTGATAGAACGATCTTGCACTAATTCTAAACGTACAACCGAGTAATTCTTCTTCGATGTAATGTCTTCCTGCTAGTAGGATTTCTTTACCATCAAGAATGACATTGTCCTCTCGTTTATTTACGATAGCGACAAGGCTCTTAATTTGTGGGTAGTTTGCTAGGACATCTTTGATTAATGTATCGCTGTTGTGGAATGGATAGTTTCTTACCACAAGTGCTACCATCACTTCCCCTGTGTTATGTGCATGCTTGATTAATACATGGCGCATATCTTTTCCACATGCAAGCATGTCAAATTGTTTGCGGAAGTAATTTGTAAGTTCATTGGATAAGTCTGTTTGTACATGACACTCATCATATTGCACAATACGGTTGGAATGAGGTGCATAGAAGCCCATTTCTACCTTGTTGTTATTGCATTGTACTGGTATCTGTACCTTATTACGATAGTTCCAATGTGGTTCTACCTTAATAATTGGTTGTACTTCCACATCCATGCCTGCAATCTTATGGAAACAGTCTTTTACTTTGTTTTCTTTCAATATGTTTTGTTCATTACTGTCCATATGTTGGAGTTGGCAACCTCCACATTGTTTATATACAGAACAAATTGGATCAATCCGATGAATTGATGGTTTTAGGATTTTAATAATACGACCGTAACCATAATTCTTCTTCATTTTCGTGATACCAATTTCTGCTTCTTCTCCATTTAGAAGACCCGGCACGAAAATGACGATACCGTTAATACGGGTAACGCCTGCACCATCTTCTGAATAACCTGTCGCTGTTGCGATATATCTCTCGTTTTTTTCCATCATCTTTTACATTCTAAAAAAGGGATATGTTGTATCCCTTATTGTTGCGTCTGCTGTGTTTGTTGTGTTGATTCTGTATTTCCAGTATTCTCTGTGCTTGGCTGTTCTTTCTGAGCCTGTGCTTCAGCAGCTGCAGCAGCTTCTGCCGCTTTTCTAGCTGTTACCGCATCTCTTAAGCTCTGGGCAACTTCCGCATTCTTCGGACTACTTACCAATTGGTATTGTGGTGTGCTCATTGCGGATGTCTTTGTAAAGATACCGTAAATAAAGTTATCTTTATCACGTCCATCTTTCATATTAGATGTATGAATCTCTAAGTCATACATCTTCATATCATTGCCTTGTGAGAAGTATACATTTGGATCTAAGATTGCGACTACTGCTTCATAAGCACGTCCTGTCACATCTTGAACCACTTCTGCTGTTGAATCTTCTGCTACATCAACATATACACGCAATGTCCCAGTTGCTAGATGTACGCTGTGACCTGTTACACCATCGAGTTTACCAACTGCTTCATCAACTTGTTTGAGTTGGTCTTTGGTGATTGCTGGGTTTAAATCATTTTCATAACGGCTACCCAATACTGGTGAGTGGGAATCCATATATGTCGATGCTAGCATCCAGCCAAAGTAAATCGCTGGCGCAAGAATCAATATCAAGCATACTGTAAATACAATATGCACAAGTTTTAATCTGGGTTTTCTGTTTTTCTGTGTCATATTACTCTCCACACTTATTGTATTCTTTTTCCAAGAAATACGCCAGTCTTAATCATGAATGCGTTTTTTGAGCTCTTCTTCTAAGATTTGAGATACCATTCCTGGGTTTGCCTGTCCCTTAGATTTCTTCATGACTTGTCCAACCAAGAAACCTACTGCACGACCCTTACCATTCTTGTAATCTTCGATTGCCTGTGCGTTTGCGTCAAGTACTTCATTTACCATCGCAGTTAACGCTGAACTATCAGAGACTTGTTTCAAACCCTTTTCTTCAGCTGCTACTTCTGGATCTTTTCCTAGCATCAAGTCATCGCATAATTGCTTTGCCTGTGCGGAAGATACCTTACCTTCATCCACTAACGCAATCATCTTTGCAAGCATTTCTGGTTTTAATTCAGATTTCTCAATGCTTGTTTCATGTTTGTTGAGCCATGCGCTTACTTCGCCTAATAGCCAGTTGCACGCAGCCTTCGCATTTGTTGTATACTTCATAACTTCTTCGAAGAACTTAGACATTTCCATATCAGCGATTAAAATGCGAATGTCATGTTCAGTTAATGCGTATTGTTTTGCATAACGTTCTTTTCTCGCTTCTGGAAGCTCTGGCATATGTTCTTGAATATCTTGAATCCAAGATGGATCTAGTTGTATTGGGAAAATATTTGGCTCAGGGAAGAACTTATAATCCACAGAACCTTCCTTACGACGCATCATGACAGTAGTATTTGTCTTTTCGTCGTAACGACGTGTTTCCTGATGAATCACTTCACCTGCTTCTAACAGTTCCTTTTGACGTTGAATTTCATACTCTACAGCTTTACCGACGTGGGAGATAGAGTTTAAGTTCTTAATTTCGTTTTTTACACCTAACTTATCAGAACCCTTTGGTGCGATGGAGACGTTAACGTCACAACGCATGGATCCTTCTTCCATCTTACAATCGGATACACCGATATAGAACAGTGTCTGACGAAGTGCTTCAACGTAAGCTTCCGCTTCTTCTCCTGTCTTCATATCTGGACAAGATACAATTTCAATCAGTGGAGTTCCAGCACGGTTAAAGTCTAATAATGAGAACTTTGTTAGATGGAACTGCTTAGCTGTATCTTCTTCCATGTGAATACGTTCGATACGTATCTTTTTCTTCCCAGTGCTTGTATTAATTTCAATATATCCATTTCTTCCAATTGGATGGAATTGTTGGGTAATTTGGAATCCTTTTGGTAAATCAGAATAGTAATAGTTTTTACGATCAAACTTTACAAGTGGATCAATTTCTAAGTGTAGTGCAGTACATGCTTGAATGGCTTTCTTAACTGCTTCTACATTCACTGATGGAAGTGTTCCTGGATGTCCTAAGTCAATCTCATTAACACAAGTATTTGCTTTACGGCCAAAGGAAGTTGGCGCACCTGAGAACATCTTTGTGTTTGTCTTTAACTGACAGTGAATTTCAATACCTATGGTTGCTTCGTATTCCATTATTTCACCTCCGTCTGCAAATCCTTTAAACCTGTGATATCTTCAATTGCTTTCGCAATTGTAAACATTGTGCTCTCATGCCATGCTGGGCATGTTAGGTTTACACCAATTGGACAACCTTCTTCAAATCCCATTGGGACCGTCATCGATGGATCACCAGAGAAGTTTGCCATTGCCATGTAGTTTTCTGCTACTAAGTAGTCAGTTGATAACTTATCATCATTATTGATTTCATCGATGAATGGTGCGATTGTGCCACTTGCTGGGGCGAGAATACAATCGTATTCTTTAAAGCATTCCTTCATCGCATTAACAATTAAACGTCTAACCTTTTGAGCCTTACGGAAGATACGCTCTTGGTTCGCTTCAAATAAGCCATATGACCCAATAACAAATCTTCTACGAATCAAAGGTCCAAAACCCTTTGTACGCGAATTTGTCATGATTTCTTGCATATCCGCACCATCTTCACGCACACCAAAACGAATACCATCTAGGTTAGAGTGATTGGAAGCTGCTTCACAGTTAGCGATTGTATAGTACGTTGGTAAGATTGCACGCATGAGCTTGTCATCAAAGTGATACATATCTACCACAGCACCTGCTGCCTTAAGCTTTTCTACAAGTTCGTTAAATAGCTTGACTGTTTCCGGATTCGATACGCTATCGACAACGTTTTCAAGTAGCGCAATCTTCTTGCCGCGAATACTGTCATTGAGCGCTTCTGTGTAATGTTCCACTGGACGATTTGAAGATGTAACATCTAAATCATCACGTCCAGCTAATACTTCTAATGTAATGCATGCGTCTTCAACAGATCTTGTAAAGTAGCCTACATGGTCTAATGAAGATGCGTAAGGAATAATACCGTAACGGCTGATTCTTCCATATGTTGGTTTTACACCAACAACACCACAATAAGACGCTGGTTTTCTAACAGAGTCACCTGTATCTGAACCGATTGCCATCGGTACAACACCAGCTGCCACAAGCGCTGCGGAACCACCAGAAGATCCACCTGTCATACGACGTGTATCCCATGGGTTATGTGCTGCACCTGTAAAGCATGTTAAGTTTGTGCCACCCATTGCAAGTTCATCCATAGATGCCTTCGCAATACATACTGCACCAGCTTCACGTAATTTCTTTGTGATTGTCGCATCATAGATTGGGAAGTAATTAGAGAGAATACGTGAACCAGAAGTTGTACGAATTCCCTTTGTATTTACGTTATCTTTAATAGCGATTGGGACACCATGCAGTAAACCACCTTCTGGTAATTGACTTAGTTGTTCCTTTGGATCAACAAATGTGATAACTGCGTTTAGTTTATCTTGTAATTCCTGTGCTTTTGCGTAAGCTTCTTCACAGCGAGCAGTACTATCTGCTGGATGATTTACCATATCTTTAATCATTACTTCACCACCTTTGGTAGGACAAAATGTCCTTCCAATTTCTTCGTTACATTTCTCATCGCATCATCTTGAGAGATCACATGATCTGCTTCATCATGACGGATGTATGTTGTTGGTTCTTCAAACGGATAAATCATTTCTTCTACACCGTCTGTATTAATTTCTTCCATAAGCGCAAACTGTTGTTCAAGTGTTCCAAACTCACCTACAAGTTCGTCTGCCTCTTCATCTGATAGATTAAACATCAGTTGGTTCGCTAACTTTTGGAAGTATTCTCTGTTTTTGTTTTCTACCATGATTTATACCTCATTTCTCGCTGATATATTTTAGCGTTAAATAGCGATTTTATCAATGTTCTCAATCCTTTACAAAGCGAGCAATAAACTCTTCTTCTGAAAGAATTGGAATGTTGAGTTGTTTTGCTTTTGTATTTTTTGATGATGATGAAGTTACATCATTATTAATTAGATAATTGGTTGATTTGGATACAGAACCTGTTACCTTTCCACCCTGTGATTCAATGTAGGACTTTAACTCATTACGATTTGCGTAATGATGTACATCACCTGTCACAACGAAGGTCAATCCTTCACAAAGATTACCACTTGCGACTGTATTGGAACGCTGCACTGTAATTTCATCTAACAGGTCTTCAAGTTGTGCAATATTTTCTGGATCTTTGCACCAACTCACAAAAGCATTGGATTTTTCTGGTCCGATTCCATCGATGGAACTAAATACTTCGGTTGTCTCTGTGTTTCTTGCGATACTAACCAGTTCTCTAAATGGATAGACAGAGAGTAATCGTTTTGCGACATCTTTACCAATTAAAGGAATATTCAGGGCATAAACAAGTTTTGTTTCGTCAATCTCTCTTGCTCGATCGATTGATTCCATGATATTCGCTGCTGACTTTTCACCAAACCCTTCTAAGTCTGTTATTTCTTCGTGATGTTTGGATAAGCGGAAGATATCGCCATATTTTGTAATCCATCCTTCATTGATAAATCTTGCTAGTGTTTGTTCTGAGATACCATCGATATCCATACCTGCCTTTGATACAAAGCGATTGAATTTCTTCAGTTTTTTGGCAGGACAGCTTGGATTTGTACATTTGAGTGTTTCTGTGCCACGCTCACTCATATCCACAATTGTCTTACTATGACATACAGGACAGGTTTCTGGGATATGGAAACTTCCAACCGCATGTTTCACACTGATGACCTTTGGGATGATCTTATTTGCTTTGATGACTTCAAGTTCACTACCTGCACCACCAATCCCTAAACGTTTACACTCACTGATATTACAGAGGGAGGCACGTTTGACGGTTGTACCTTCGATTTCTACTGGTTCAAATACCGCTACTGGTGTAATCGTTGATGCTGCACAAGACCACTCGATATATTCGAGTTTGGAGAGTACAGATTCATCTTGCCACTTAAACGCAAAACCTGCTCTAGTCGCATGGTGTCCTGTTACAGAACCACCTGCTGCAAATTCTGTATCATCATAGACAACGACCAAACCATCCACTGGATATGGATTGATTGCATTTGTAACTTTCTTTGTCCATTTCTCGATTTCTTTGTTGATATTTGCAAGTGTTGGATGTTCAACACACTCACGTTCCACAACTTTAAAGCCTAGCTTCTCCATGTAGTCCATACGCTTGCCCCAAGACCTGATTTCTTCTTCTTTATATACAAGCGTAAATGGAATCCAATGAATCTGACGTTTCTTAACCTCTTCAATATCTTTTAGGGTTAATGAACCGGACGCAAGGTTTCTTGGATTTGCGTAATCTTCGCCAGACTCCATCACAAACTGATTAAAGTCTTCATACGAAATTACCGCTTCGCCACGAATGACAAGATGTCCCTTTTCAGAGATAGTCTGTGGAATTCCATGGATCGCCGTGGACAAATGGGTAATGTTTGTACCAATATGACCATCTCCACGGGTAACGACTTTACTTAACTTTCCGTTATCATATGTCACAACAAGTGTTAAACCATCTAATTTCCAGGAAATCCAGATCGGTTTTCCTTCTGCCCACTTTTCAACTTCTTCTGGTTTTTTCGTTTTCGCAAGTGATAAAGCCAAGAATTCATGAGCCTCTTTTTGACCTGCAGTATGATCACTAGAAACTTTCATCGTTGGCGAATCTTCTAATACAACACCAGTTTCTTCTTCTAATTTTTTCAGACGATCAAATAAGGCATCCCATTCATAGTCAGTCATCTGTTCTGCCTTACCATCATAGTAGGCATCAGCTGCTTGATTTAACTGTGCGACCATCTGTCGCATAAGTTCTAATTTATCTTCGCTCATGTTAACTCCTTAAATCTGTCTTCTTCTTGATACTTGGATGTCCTGCCGCAACCTTCTTGATACCAAATGGATATGGGAATGCAATTTCCGCAATCTCATTTTTGATACTGATGACTAAGCCTTCACCAAACTTTGCGTGAACGACTTTATCACCCTTCTTTAATCCCGAAGGTTTTGCCTTTGCCATCTGTTGTGTAAAGGATGAAGGACTATTATCAAACAATCTTTCTGATAAACGTACTTCTCTTTGGGTGTTACCTGCATGCATACTTGATCCTAGATGTTCAATGTATTCCGCATCGATTTCTTCGATAAAGCGTGAGGTTGTTCGTACGCGCTGCAATATCATAGAGAATCCACCTGCTTCAGTTAGATAGAGTTTATTTCTAGCTCTTGTAAAGGCAACATACGCTAGACGTCTTTCTTCTTCCACCCCACGATGACTTTCATTCACCGCACGTTCGTTGGGGAAGATTCCTTCGTTCATATCTGAGATAAAAACAGTATCGAATTCCAACCCCTTAGCCGCATGAACAGTCATTAACTGTACAAAGTCACTTGCCAGTGTCTCTTCACGGTCACCATAGAGAGATACCAACTGTAAGTATTCATCAAGACTACTTTCTGGATACGTCTCAGAGAATTCTTTGACGTCATCGATTAACTCTTTTAAGTTTTCAATGCGATCTTGTTCCTTGGCTTCCGTTAACATCGCACGATAACCACTTTCTTCGATGATTTGTTCAAATAGCTTGAAGATTTCTACCTCGCCATTATTTGCACGCTTACGCCATGATTCAACCATGTTTACAAAGTTCTCCATTGTTGTTAACATCTTGCCACTAAATAGAGAGCTATCTTTTAATACCTCATACATAGAAGTATTTCTTGCTCGTGCAGTTTCCACAATCAAATCCATCGTCTTATTTCCAATTCCACGCTTTGGACGATTGAGAATACGTTGTAGCGCAAGATCATCTGCTGTCGTTACCATACGTAAGTAACATAGGGCATCTTTAACTTCCTGACGTTCATAGAAGCGTGTACCACCATAGATGATATATGGAATTCTTTCATCAAGTAGTGCTTTTTCTAAGGAACGAGATAAGTAATTAGAACGATATAAAATCGCAATGTCATGATAACTCTTGCCTTCACGATGTAAACTAGAAATCTTCCCTGCAATCCAAGCAGCCTGATATTCATCACTCGCTGCAGAATAGTGGGTAATCTTTTCATCGCTATGACGATTTGTAAATAGTTCTTTATCTACACGATATTTATTATTTTTAATGACAGAGTTTGCACCGTTGAGGATTGCCTCAACAGAACGATAATTTTCATTTAGAATGATTGTCTTAGCTTGTGGATAATCCTTAGCAAAGTTCATGATGATATTTACATCCGCACCACGCCACGTATAGATTGTCTGGTCTGGATCACCTACTACAAGTAGGTTATTATTTGGACCTGTTAATTGGTTAATTAATTCGTATTGTTTTTTATCGATATCCTGGAACTCATCGACAAGGATATAGTTAAAATGTTTTTGCCATTTCTCTAGGATTTCTGGGAATTTAGCAAACATGCGAACAGTCCAAAGAATCAAATCATCAAAATCCAATGCATATAAATCTCTTTGGCGCTTATCATAGAACGTGTATACTTCTGCCTTCACTTTATCCGCATGATAATCACCAGCTAAAACACGAGCTCTTTCTGGTGTAATATCTGCCGTTTTATTATTCGCAATGTAATCTAACATAGAACTATAGGAATAGGTTGTCGCATCAATTCCCTGTAACTTGTAAGCTTCCTTGAGTACAGATTTTTGGTCTTCCGTATCCATGATAGTAAAGTTACGTGGATATCCCATCGCAATAATATCTTCGCGTAGAATGCGTACACATAAGGAATGTATGGTACTTACCCATGGTGCACTTGTCTGACTAGCAAGCATATTACGAACACGTTCTTTCATTTCATTCGCTGCTTTGTTGGTAAATGTAATTGCCAAAATCTTTGTTGGCCAAACATTTTTATCTTCAATCAAATGCACAATGCGCATCGTTAAAACTCTCGTCTTACCTGAACCTGCACCCGCAATAATTCTCAGGTACTTTTCTTTAGATAAGACCGCATCTTTTTGGTTTTCATTTAAACTATTTATATCAATCATCGCTACATACTCCACATTCTACATTTCTTCATCATTACATTTTCGAAATTCATTTCCGATAAGTTCTATTATACCATTGAGTACCGACTATGAGGCGCTGTAGCACAATGTAAATATATTATTTTCTTTTCTGAAACCCCTAAGGAAAGCGTGCAGTTCATGGTATAATGAGCAAAGAGGTAACCCCATGTCAAGAATAGCAAATCAATGGAAAGATTATACCTGCTTTGATGCAGGAAATGGCGAGAAATTAGAGCAGTGGAAAGGCATCGTTTTAAGACGTCCTGACCCACAAGCAATCTGGCCAGCAAATCAGAATACAAGTCTTTGGCAAGAGACAGATGCCATCTACCACCGCTCTGATAAAGGTGGTGGGCATTGGGAGTATCGCAAAAAACTTCCAGAGTCATGGACAATCAATTATAGAGATCTAACATTCAAGGTATCCCCAACCGGTTTTAAACATACTGGCTTATTCCCTGAACAAGCAGTGAATTGGGATTGGATGTCTGATTTAATCAAGAAATATCCAAATGAAGAGATACGTGTTCTCAATCTTTTCGCTTATACTGGCGGTGCCACAATGGCATGTGCGAAAGCTGGTGCTGCTGAAGTGGTACACGTTGACGCTTCTAAAGGTATGGTTCAATGGGCAAAGGAAAACCGTGACTTGTGTGGTCTTCAAAATAATAAGATTCGTTTCATTGTAGATGATTGCTTGAAATTCGTTGAACGTGAAAAACGTCGCGGTCATACTTATCACGGAATCTTAATGGATCCACCTTCCTATGGAAGAGGTCCAAATGGTGAAATGTGGAAGTTTGAAAAAGAAGTCACAAAGCTCATTCAAGCTTGTACAGAGATTCTTGATGACAATGCCCTATTCTTCTTAATCAACAGCTATACAACTGGTTTCTCTTCCATTGTTTTAGATAACACACTTCGTACAATGATTTTGCCAGATCATCCAAATGGTATTGTGGAAACAGGCGAAATTGCCCTTCCAATCGCAAATCGTGACTTATTACTACCATGCGGCATCTATGGCAGCTGGCAGAGAAAATGATTAACGTCCTCTACGAAGATAACCACGTCTTGTGCGTGGAGAAACCAATCAATATCCCTGTCATGGAAGATGATTCTCACGACATGGATTTATTAACCATGTGTAAAGAATATCTCAAAGAGAAATATCAAAAACCAGGTAACGTATATTGTGGTCTTGTACATCGTTTAGATCGTCCCGTTGGTGGTGTGATGGTATTTGCAAAAACCTCCAAAGCAGCTTCACGTTTATCCGAAGCTGTTCGAACCCATCAACTCAAGAAAGAATACCTCGCAATTCTCGATGGTATTCCTACAAAGAAGGTAGATACATTCGAAGATTACCTATCCAAGGATACGCGTACCAATACCGTCAGTGTAACTGACGCAAAACATGGGAAGAAATGTCATCTATCCTATCAAGTCATTAACCAAAAAGGTAAGAAGTCTCTTGTACATATCGTACTTGGTACAGGTCGATCCCATCAGATTCGCGTTCAATTCGCTAGTCGCAAATTACCGCTCATTCATGATCAGCGTTACAACCCACATACAACAAAAGGTCCGATTGGGTTATATGCATTCCGCTTAACATTCCCACATCCAACCTTAAAAACACCTATCGTAGTACAAGCAACCCCTTCTCAATCAATATGGAAAGAATTTGAGGTGAACTATGACAAATTATAATAAAAATCCCCAAAGAGTATCGCACAGTAGCGGTACAATCAATCCACCAAAAAAACGTAGAAAACCAAGACGCCATATTCGTCCTGAAATTTTGATAGGACTTGTGATTGTACTTTGTATTCTGGTAACTGCGCTGGTATTACCAAACCTGATTACCAATTCAAAGTTAAAGGGACTCGGTTATACAAATACCCAAATCAAAGAAATTAAACACGAAAAACTTACAAAAGAAATCTTAGATAATAAATACTACTCTGTCTCACTTGCGAATGCACTAGATAAAAAGTCAGTCAATTCAGATTATCTAGAACTGTATACATCTATAAAAGATAATCGTGCACTAACGGCAGAAGATTTCTTACTTGTAAGTCGCCTTAAGGATAAGGGATATGAACAAGCACAGATTCTCAATCTCTTTAAGAATTTAGAGTATTGGGAAATTACACCACTACTTGTATTCGATTATCAATGGGATGAAAAAGTATATATCGATGATTGTGTTCTACATCGTGATACAAACTCCAAAGATTCCTTCACTTTATCAAACACGTTCATTGTGCCAAATACGGAGAATATCATATCCGACCCTTCTTCTATCACTGTTCTTGTAAATCAGAAGAATAATCTACCTGCAGAATACGCACCAGAAGATCTACAGACAATCGATCTTCAATACGCATCGCAAGGTGTACAGTTACGTGCAGAAGCAGCTAAGAACTTTGAAGCGCTTTCTGCCGCAAGTATCCAAAACAAAGTTCCGTTCTTTGCGTCAACAGGATATGTATCCTATCAGGCATTAAAGGATATCTACAGTTCCTATAACGCAGATGTCGCAAACTTATATGCGGATGTCCCTGGACAATCCGAACAACAAACTGGCTACGCTGCAGATGTAAGTCCTACATATGAAGGTGGTGCCTTCTCACAGACAAACACCTATCAATGGCTCAAAGAACACGCAGCAGAATATGGATTCATCTTACGTTATCCAGTCTCAAAGGCAGCCATTACTGGCAATAAGTCTGAAACAAACCAGCTTCGTTACCTTGGAAAGTCATTAGCCAAGGCAATCGTTGACTCGAATCTTACTTATGATGAGTATTACTCCTTGTATATCGCAAGTTGGGCTGATGAGAAAAACATGCCAAAGGACAATGTATTAAGTGCTACAAATTATCAAAAATACCTAAATGAAAAGTCCGATGATTAGTCGGACTTTTTTATCACTTATTTCTGTAAGAACTTTAGAATTTCTTCGCGTCTAGCTTCCATATCGTTGTAACCAAGTTCATATAATGCCTTTGTCTTTTCAACATCACCCTTATAGCGAGATACCCTGATATTCTGTGATGGTAGGATATGTACTGCTTTACCCTGTTCTACTTGTTGGTTGATAATTTCAACTTGATGATAATAATTTAAATGACGAACATGATAGTCCTTAGCAATTTGCGGATACTTATGATAGATAATGCGCATTAAGAATTCCACAATTCTATTTGCTGGCTTGCGAACATAGTCCTTTGGCTTTGTAGTAATGATAAGTGTCTTTGTACAACCTTGTTCTAAAGCACGTTCAATAGGAATCATCTTTGTAATACCACCATCAAGTAATTTCTTACCACGATAGTTTACAATCGCGGAAGCGATTGGAAGTGCACAACTACCTAATAATACATGCATACTATCATCCATTTCATCAATGCCATAGTAAACAGTCTTGCCTTCATCTAACACATAACAACCCACTTCGATATTTGCTTTTTGATCTAACAGTGGCTGGATTGTCATATGTGCTTCTTTCTTTAATACATCATTGAATAGATGATTATATGCCACAAAATGACCTTCTTTTAACAACGCCTTGAAACCAACGATATCTGGTGCGATGGAGTATTTTGTTGCTAAATCATAAGCAATCTTTGTTTCACCCTGCCAATACAGTGCTAGATATACCGAACCACTCGAAATACCAACACCATAATCAAATGTAATATTGTTATCGTTTAACCACTTTACGGCACCTGCAGTATACGCTCCACGGATACCGCCACCTTCCAATACTAAACCAATCTTTTCCATATAACCTCTTTTTTATACTAATGGGATAAATACATTTAGAACCGCTCTAAATACCTTTACGATCCATACTGTATCACGCACCTCTTCATATGTAACTTCTTGTGATACTTCAAGTGCTTCTAAGAAATTCTCTTTCATCTTATATACAGAATCTGTATCATACATCACCACACCATTTTCAAAGTGTAGGAAGTAACTACGATAGTCTGTATTCGCTGTACCCACGATACCAAATTTATCATCAGCCACCATATTCTTGGCATGATTGAAGCCTAGTGTATACTCATAGATTTTAACACCATTTGAAATTAAATCGAAATAATGACCTCGTGTAATCTGGAATACAAACTTTTTGTCTGGGATATGTGGTGTTAAAATACGCACATCCACACCATTCTTCGCAGCCATCTTCAGCGCAGTCTTCATAGACTCCGTCAAGATTAAGTAAGGCGCATCGATATAGATATATTCCTTTGCATGTTGAATCATATTTAGGTGTACATTTAACGCAAATGGCTCTTCATCTGTAGGGGTATCAGAATATGGTTGATAGAACCCCTTCGCATTTTCAGGATATTCATATAACAAATGATATTGTTCATAATCAATACTATCATTTGTGCCACGAACATAGGTATACATCCCTAAAAACATACATGTAAAGGACCAAACCGCATCACCCTCAATCATGATGGCGCTATCCTTCCAATAACCAAAGCGGCGATGACGATTGATATATTCATCTGAGATATTTACACCACCTGTAAAGGCAACACGGTTATCTACCACCGTAATCTTACGGTGGTCACGGTTATTCATAAGAGCTGCTAAAGATGGACGTATCTTATTGAAACGATAGGTTTCAATTCCACGTTTTTGAAGTTGTTTATCAAAGTGAATTGGGATATCCAAGGCTCCAAAGTCATCATAGATCATGATAACTTTGACACCCTGTTGAACCTTTTCCTCAAGTAACGCAACTAAATCATCTAACATCCAACCTTGATTAATAATGAAATATTCCAAAAAGATAAAATGCTTTGCGCTAGAAAGCTCTTTTTTAAATACTGGGTACCATTCTTCACCACTCTTGAAATAGGTGCTTGTTGTGTGTTCATAAACTGGAAATCCACCACCGCGAATCCCATAACGGAAGATCTGTTTTGCATCTTCATCGTGGATATCATCAAGTATCGATTCATCTGGTTTGATTAGATCTGAAAGGGAACGTGTTGCACGTACGGTTCCATGATGTAGTTTTTTCGGTACCTTACGGTTTCCGGTAATAAGATAGAGTGGAACTCCAATCACTGGTGCAGCTAAAACCAATAATAACCAACCAATCTTATACGATGGATCGTTTCTTCGATTGATAATATAGATTGCGATAATCAGCGCTAAGATATCAAGCACTGGCATTGCAGTTCCATAAGTTGTAGAACCATAAAACAGTATTACAAAAAATCCCAACTGTAATAGGAGCAGTGGAATCACTACCATTAACCGACCTGTCAGTATTCGCCATAATTTCTTCATAAAAGTATTATACCAAACTCCGTTTCATTCTCTAAATTAGAGTGTCAATAAATAGATATTCTTAACTTTCTCTCCACGTCGATACAGCCAATGATGTTTGGGAACATTCACCGTCTGTAGTAGTTCTGCGTGTAGAGATTGTATTGTCTTATCACTTGCGATATTATCAGGTGAACATGTGATAATCACTTTACGAAAGTGATATTCCTCTTTTGCGATTTGTAGCAGTAGCTTACATGCATGATAGGCATAGTGATGACCACGAAATCCTTCGTAGATACGATAGCCTATATTTCCTGCATAGTATAATTCTTCATCCATGCCTAGTCGTAAATCACATTCCCCAATACACTCATACTCTCCATGATGATAAATGCTATAGACGATTGATTTTGGGGAACGATTAAAAAATGAAACTGGAATCACTTCCCGAATCCTCAAATCGACACTCTCCGATTCATATAGCTGTTTCTTTATCATTACAAGTTTCCTATAGTTTTTCTTTTACGATATATACTGGACGATTCTTTACTTCCATATATGTCTTTGCTAGGTATTGGCCAATCACACCAATGGACAATAGTTGTAGTCCAGATGCTAGTAAGATAATACATACCAGTGATGGCCAACCAGCAGTTGGATCACCAAATATTAACTTACGAATTACCACAAATATAATCATCAAAAACGAAATCAAACAAAATAGTACTCCCACAAAAGAAGACATGGATAATAGTGCTGTAGAATATGCGGTTAGACCGTCAAATGCGTATTTCCATAACTGCCAAAATGACCACTTGGTTTGACCGTATTTACGCTGTACATTTTCATATGCAACCCACTTCGTGTTAAAACCAACCCAACTAAAGATCCCTTTTGAGAAGCGATTCTTTTCTGTAACAGAAAGAACAGCTTCCACAACGCGCGTATTCATAACACGATAGTCTCTTGCGCCATCCATTACTTTTGCCTGTGAGAAACAATTTAAGATTTTATAGAATAATTTCGCAAACCAAGAACGGATACGTGGTTCTCCTTTGCGTGCAGTACGTCTAGCAACGACTTGATCAGCACCCGCAAAAATCTCATCAATCATCTGCGGTAGTAGTGATGGTGGATCTTGCAAGTCCACATCCATAATCGCAACTAAGTTTCCTGAGGCATGTTGTAGGCCTGCATAGATTGCGGCTTCCTTACCAAAATTACGAGAAAATGAGAGGAGTTTTACACGCTTATCCTTTTGGTGTAAGTTCTTGATTTCTGTAACAGTTCCATCTGTTGAACCATCATCTACGAAAATCAATTGATACATGATTGCATGTTTCAAAAAGTAAGCATCATTCTTACAGAATTCTTCATAGAAATATCTGATATTTTCTTCTTCGTTATAACACGGAATAATTACAGTTAATAATTTCGGCATAATACTTCCCTCATCTTTGCACTTAAAATAGCATAATCATCGCTACAGTTCAATGTAGGATGATTCTTCAAAATAAAAAGGTTCAACCAAACGATCAAACCTTCCTTGCATTAGTCAGCGACTTCTTTCGCAATCTTGCGATAGATATCCTGTAATTCTTGTTTTTGTGCATCGGACAATTGTTTATCTGGATCATCCTTTGATAATTCAAAATCATCTAAAAGTGATACATGATAATCAACCAGCTTACCATTCTTTACACCGATGACTGCTGGCACATAGAAGCCTTTTTCACCAGAAGAATTTACCTTTAATACTGGATCAATGTATTCTAGTAACTTCTTGTAGTCATCTTTTTCAACTTTTGCAGAAGCGTCAACGTAATAAATTGTTAAGTTTAATTCCTTTGCAACTTCATTTAACTCTGGAACTGCACGGTTACACCAAGCACATTCATCATATCCGTAATAAAGAATGCCTGTTCCACCCTCTTCAAACATACGTAGAGACTCTTTCAATGTGATAAGTTGGAAATCTGCAACATCATTGCGAATCCACTTATAACCCTTCATATCTGCCTTTGTGGAATTTAATTTGATTGGGTTTGTGATTGTGAGTGTATTTGAAGTTTCACTTGTAGATGTGTTCTTCTTACTCTCAGTTTTATTGAAGCAGCCTGCTAGTAATACGACCGCTAATAAGCATGTTAAGATTTTTTTCATCTTGTACCTCTTTTCTTTGCGTTTTAGTATAGCATAATCTAAAAACTCAATCTATTTTTCGAACTTCAACGGAATTAGAGAAAGACTCAATCTTTTCACGTGTAGCCAAACCTTTAGAATACGCTGTGGCAGATCCACAGGATGCCCCAAATTGGAAGCTATCTACGATATTTCTAGAGCGGTTATATTCCATTAAGAATCCCGCAACGAGAGAATCTCCAGTTCCTACTGTATTGACGATTGTTGTTGGATCTAATACTTCACACTGGAACGTTCCTTCCTTTGATGCTAGAACCGCATTACCACTGATATCTAGTATCATTACGTTTTCAACCCCTTGGGCATGTAAATCTTTTGCGGCACATACCATATCTTCTGTTGTTTCAACAGGATAGGATACAAGTGCCTTTACCTCTTCCTTTGTTGTCTTCAACAAGAATAACTTCGTGGATAACATTTTCTTTACAAGCTCTGCATCTGTATCTAAGACAACTTTAATTCCATCTGCCTGTAACTTCTTTAAGATAGATACCATATGATTGACCGTATAAGATGGTGTATTTCCTGCTAATACAAGTACATCATTTTCATAGAGTGTATTTAGCTTTCCTGCTAGATTATCTAAATCCTTATCCTGGATATATGGACCACATGCATTCATGTTTGTGTCTGTTGTTGAATTACACTTTACATTGATACGTGTATTGCCATCGATATAGGAGAAGTTAGGACGAATGTCTTGATACTTTGTTAATAAGCGAATATAAAAATCTTTAGTAAAGCCACCCAGGAAGCCAAATGCGCGGGATGGCACTCCTAAGTTACTTAACACGATAGAAATATTGATTCCCTTGCCACCTGCTTCATAATATTCCAAATCAGAGCGATTTGTTTTCCCTGCTTCAATTGGATCAGTAAACTCCATGTAATAATCTAATGAAGGATTAATTGTACATGTACAAATCATATTATACCTCTGCTACATTCTGAATAATCTTCAAGATAACTTGTATGGATAGTTCTAACTCATCAATTACACAGTATTCAAAGCGACCGTGGAAGTTTCCACCACCACAGCCAATGTTTGGACACGGCAGTCCCATAAAGGAAAGCTGTGCACCATCCGTACCACCACGGATTGGTTCTTGTAGAATATGAATTCCTAACTCTTCCATGGACTTCTTCGCAACGATAACTGCAGTTGGATCTTTATCCAACACTTCCTTCATATTGCGATAGCTATCCTTGATTTCAATCGTTACAGTACCTTTACCATACTTCGTATTGATGAATTCAGCAGCCTTTAACATCAACTCTTTCTTCGCTGTTAACTTTTGATAATCGTGGTCTCGAATGATATATTCAAGCTCTGCACTTTCTACATCACCTTTCATATTATGAAGATGAATAAAACCTTCCCATAACTCTGTGTGTTCAGGTACTGCATGTGCAGGCATCATTGTTTGATATTCACATGCAAGCTTTGCCGCATTAATCATACGATTCTTTGCGGAACCTGGGTGAATGGAACGTCCACTAAAATGTAGTACTGCAGATGCCGCATTAAAGGTTTCATCTGATAGTTCACGTACAGTTCCACCATCCATTGTGTAGGCAAACTTCGCGCCAAACTTCTCTACATCAAAGAAGCGTGGACCATTGCCGATTTCTTCATCTGGTGTAAAACCAATCGCAATCTCACCATGCTTTACTTCGGGATGATCATGCAAGTATACAAGAGCTTCCATGATGGATGTAATACCAGCCTTATCATCTGCACCAAGTAATGTATTACCATCTGTTACCATCAAACGCTTACCCTTGAACTCTTTCATCCATGGGAAACGTTCCATGGATAATGTCACATCTTTATTCAAGGCAATATCCTTACCATCAAAGTTTTCGATGATACGCGGATTGACGCCAGTACCACTAAAATCAGGCGCTGTATCCATGTGTGCAATAAAGCCTACTGTTTCAACCTTTTTATCTAAGTTTGATGGTAGCTTTGCGTAAACATAACAATGTTCATCTACCGATACATCTTGTAAACCTAATTCTTTTAATTCCTCAACGAGTAGATTTGCTAAATCGAATTGTTTCTTTGAGGAAGGTGTTTCTTGTTCATTTGCAGGATCTGATTGTGTATCAATCTTGCAATAACGTATTAATCTTTCTGCTGCACTCATGTTCTTACTCCTTTTCTGATTGTAAGAATGAGTGTTCATACTGAATCCCATTCTTTACATTTTCTAATGTTTGTTTATCACATAGTGTTTCAATGATTTTTAATGCAAAATCAATCGTCGCACCCATACCACGACCTGTAATCAAATTGCCATCTTTCACAGCCAATACTTGTTGGTATTCACCGTTAAAGCTTGGTTCATCAAAAGTTGGATAACAAGTATACTTTCTATCTTTTAATAAACCACGATGACCTAAAATTGATGGTGCTGCACAGATTGCACAGGATAACTTTCCTGCTTTAAAGTGTGTTTCATATAAATCAACGAGTTTCTGATTGTTTTCAAGATTTTGTGTACCTAATTTTCCACCCGGGAAAATCATAACATCATATTCATTTTGAAACTCGCTAAACAGTTTATCAGCCTGAATCTTCACTTGATGAGATGTTGTAACTGTCAGGGTCTCATTCATTGAAATCATATCAATCATCAAACCTGCACGACGTAATAAATCAACTGTTATCAGTCCTTCACAGGTCTCAAATCCATCTGCCATAAAAATTGCACATTTCATTTCAATATCTCCTATCAATTCGTTGTTTCTTTTTAACTTATGATAAATATTATACACCTTCAAGGCTTCGCCTTATCATTTATACTCTATTTTATATATGTTTGTAGCATAGAAAAACCGCAGTATCTGCGGTATTCACTTCAAAATTTGACGAACTCGTTTTTGCAGTTCTTTCACAGTTTTCTCTTCAAACCAAGGATTTTTACCAAGCCATCGAAAGTTGAGTGGACTTGGATGAACAATTGGAAAATACTTTGGTAGATATTCTTGATAGTTTTCTACTGTTTCCGTTAAATTCTTCTTTTTCTCTTTACCAAGATAATAATCGATAGAATACTTTCCAACCAACAACGTCAATTCAATATTTGGCATTAACTTTAAAAACTTCTCATGATATTCTTGCGCAATAAACTTGCGTGGTGGTAAATCACCTGTTTTTGCCTTACCAGGATAATAGAAATCCATTGGCAAGATTGCGATATCCTTGCTATAGAATTCTTTATCATCAATTCCCATCCACTTACGTAAACGAATACCAGATTGATCATCGAAAGGAATTCCTGATCTTTCTACATGTGACCCTGGAGCTTGCCCAATAATTAAGATTTTTGCGCTAGCATCTACCTGTAAGATAGGACTGTATCCTTTATTTGTATATTCTTTATTCCGTGGATCTTTTTTCAACTCTTCTAATAATTCTTCTATTTTCATCTTTATAACCTCTGAAAGAAAAAATCCCGCTATCTTTCGATAACAGGATAAACCAATTACATTTCAGATTCAATCTTTCCGATTTCACGAGCGTGTCTTCTACGATCGATTTCGGTTAGATACTTCTTACGAATGCGAATATCTTCTGGTGTAATTTCTACAAGTTCATCATCGTTGATAAACTCAATCGCAGCTTCTAATGACATGATACGTGGTGGAACAAGCTTCATGGCTTCATCATTACCAGTAGAACGAACCGCAGTCATCTTCTTATTCTTGATCGGGTTAACACCCATATCCATATTCTTAGCGGATACACCAATAATCATACCTTCATATACAGGTGTTTGTGCACCGATGAATAACTGTCCACGTTCCTGAATGTTCCAAAGAGCGTATGTCATAGCACTGCCTGTTTCCGTAGAAATGAGAGCACCATTTTCACGCTGTGGAATTTCACCCTTAAATGGTTCATAACCATCTAAACGCTGTACCATGGTACCTTCACCATGTGTCATATTAATGAAGTCGGATCTAAATCCAATCAATCCACGTGTAGGACACTTATAAGTAATACGTGTATATGTACCAATTTCTTCCATGTCAGAAAGGATACCCTTACGTACATTGAGTGCAGAAATAACAGAACCAGAATATTCTGTAGGAACATCAATTACAACTTCTTCGATAGGTTCACATGTAACACCATCAATCTTCTTCATAATAACTTCCGGACGTGATACTGCAATTTCAAAACCTTCACGACGCATCTGCTCTAGTAAGATTGTTAAGTGTAATTCACCACGACCAGATACCTTGAATGTATCTGTAGAATCTGTATCTTCAACCTTTAAACCAACGTTTACTTCAAGTTCTTTATCTAAGCGTTCACGAATATTACGTGAAGTGACAAACTTACCAACTTGTCCAGCAAATGGAGAATCATTAACCATGAAGTTCATAGATAGTGTTGGTTCTTCAATCTTTAACATTGGCATTGGATCTGGAGCACCTTGAGGGCAGATTGTATCACCGATATTAATATCAGGAATACCAGAAATCATACAGATTTCACCACACTGAATTTCTTCAACTGGAACACGACTCAATCCCTTGTAGATAAAGACCTGATTTGTCTTACCTTGGTGTGCATTACCATCTGCGTTACATACTGTATAAGATGTCGCAGCCTTTAATGTACCTTTATATACACGTCCAATTCCTAAACGTCCGATATAATCGTCATATGCAAGTGCGCTGATTTGCATCTGCACTGGCTCATCAATCAAGTTTGGATATGCTTGTGTATGATGGATAATTGTTTCAAATAGTGGGACGATATCTTCATTTGTACCATCCTGCTCATAATGAACAATACCCTCTCTAGCCTTACCAAATAAGATTGGGAAGTCTAACTGATCATCTGTTGCGTTTAGTTCGAGGAATAATTCATAAACTTCATCGATAACTTCGTTAGCACGAGCATCCTGCTTATCCATCTTATTAATTAATAAGATAGGACGTAGACCTGCTTCTAATGACTTCTGCAACACGAAACGTGTCTGTGGCATCGGTCCTTCGGCAGAGTCGACTAACAAGATAACCGTATCAACCGTTTTGATAATACGCTCAACTTCAGAAGAGAAGTCTGCGTGACCTGGGGTATCAACGATATTAATCTTATAGTCTTTGTATGTTACAGAGCAGTTCTTAGAATAAATAGTAATTCCTCTTTCACGCTCGAGATCGTTGGAGTCCATAATGCAGTCTACAACCTTCTCGTTATCTTTAAATACATGACTTTGTTTGAGGAATGCGTCTACTAATGTTGATTTTCCAGCATCAACGTGAGCAATGACAGCAATGTTAATAATCTTTTGATAGTCCATCTTCTCTTCACCTTCTTTTAAGCATAAGCGGATAAATTATATATTTTATGGCCGCAAATTACAACCCAAACCCATCTAAAATACAGATGTTTTCATTGACGATAGATGTGGAGGTTGCTATAATATTTGAGCGATGCACCAGTGGTGGAATCGGCAGACACGTACGCTTGAGGGGCGTATGAGGCAACTCGTGCAAGTTCAAGTCTTGTCTGGTGCACTATCAAAACCCGCAATTTCGTGGGTTTTTTTATGCTTTCATCTATACTTTACTTTCATGAAAAGTTTGCAAGTTGATATTTAATTTCAATAAAAAGAATGTAAGCGGTATAATATCTCTTTACTTTTAGTTGTGATAAAACTATCATTGATACTTGTAGGAGGAAAAGATTAATATGAAAAAAGTATTGATTCCGGCTTTAGCCTTAACAATGGCTTTATCCTTAGCCGGCTGCTCAAAATCTGACAAAACAGGTTCTACAGCAGAAACAAAAGAGACAGTAAAGACAGACTACGATGTAGTAGTTGTTGGCGCTGGCGGAGCTGGTCTTACTGCCGCAATTACAGCAGCTGAAAACGGTGCATCCGTTGTTGTTGTTGAAAAGATGGCAGCTATTGGTGGTAACACAGCTTTATCCGGTGGTGAAATGGCAGCACCTGGTAACTGGTTACAACAAAAAGAAGGCATCGAAGATAGTACTGATAAGTTCTATGAAGATGTAATGAAAGGTGGCGACTACAAGGCTAATCCTGAACTCGTTAGAGTTTTAGCTGATAACGCTTTAAGTGCTGCTGAATGGTTACGTGATGACATCAAGGTTGACTTCGAAGACAAGATGATGTTCTTTGGTGGACACAGCGTAATGCGTTCCTTAGTACCACATAACGAATCTGGTGTTGAAATCATCAAGAAGTTAAAGGCTAAGGCTGATGAATTAGGTATCACAGTATTAACAAACACAAAGGCTACTGAATTAGTAGAGTCAGATAACAAGGTTACTGGCGTTAAGGCAACAACAAAAGATGGTGATGTAACATTCACAGCTTCTAAGGGTGTTGTACTAGCAACTGGCGGTTTCGGATCTAACATTGAAATGCGTAAGGAATACAATCCAGAGATGGATGAAAAGATTCTATCTACATGTTCCCCAGGAAGCACTGGCGACGGTATTGTGATGGCTGAAAAGCTTGGTGCAGCTACAGTTGATATGTCATATATCCAAACATATCCAACATGCGACATCACATCAGGTACATTATTATATGTTGGTGACGTTCGTTTAGCTGGTAGATCAATCCTTGTTAACAAGGAAGGTAAGCGTTTCGTTGAAGAACTAGAACGTCGTGACGTTATTTCTAAGGCTGTTACAGAACAAACTGGTGGTGTTTCATACATGTTCTGGGATGAAGCATCTATGGAAGCTTCTGGTGTTAAGGAAGCTCACCCTGAAGAATACGAAAGACTCATCAAGGAAAAGCACTTAGTGAAGGCTGATACAATCGATGAAGCTGCCGCATTCTTCGGTATTGACGCTGAAACATTAAAGAAGACTATCGCAGATTACAACCAATACGCTGCTGATGGTAAGGACTTAGAATTCAACAAGCGTGGTAAGTTAGTTGCCTTCGGTGAAGGTCCATACTACATCATGGTTTCACAACCATCTGTTCACCACACAATGGGTGGTGTTGTAATCAATACAAACGCTCAAGTATTAGACAAGGATGGCAAGGCTATCTCTGGTCTATACGCTGCTGGTGAAGTTACTGGTGGTATCCATGGTACAAACCGTCTAGGTTCTGACGCTATCGCTGATATTACAGTATTCGGTAGAATTGCTGGCGAACAAGTATCTAAGTAACAAACAGATAAAGCGAGATGAGAAAATCATCCCGCTTTTTTTATTATTCGTTTTATTGTTTTTATCGCTTTTTTGCAGAAACTATCATATAACTACATGCATTGACTAAGATTTTAATATCATCAGTAATACAGATCCAATTCTTTCCTTCTCTAGATATCTTGCAATTCTTATCACTTATTTTATTTTTACAATACTCAACAACATCTTCTAGATTTAAATTTAAACTCTCTTTGATTCTAATTCGCCCTTCAGGTGTTACATTTATATTATCTATATTTAATAAAAAATTTTCTATAGTTTCATTTTTAAGTATTTTAGTATTATGTGAAAGAATTTCTTTTACATCTTTTGCGTAACTTTCTATACATTCTTTCCAGTCATCATCATTTCCCCACCAATGATATTTTGAACAATTCATCCTATTCAAAACTCTAGATGGATAGATTTTTTCAATCTCCAATTACAAATCTGTTCTCTTTTAATGATGCATTCAATGAAACCATTTTTATGCCTGGGTTTTCCTAAAACAACAAGTTTATCTCCACCATCTCCCCATTGGTGTGGGGCAATGTAGACTTTAGTACCAGGAGATAATAACTTTATACCAGATTTAATTTCATGTTCTTCTCCATAAAATCTTTTATCGACTATATTCCCAACCAAACACCATCTCCAGTCATAGTTTATTTTTCCATTTTCCTTCATAATCGTAGCACCCTGTCCTAATTATAGCATGTAAAAAGCCCCGCTTAACGAGGCTAATTCCACTGTTCAAAATCATTATGATATAACTGAGAAAGTTCTTTAGGTTCGACACTTCCTTGTGGATATGGATAGACTGGCAGATCTGCGTCGTAATACATCTGCTTTAAAGCATCGATATATTCCCAACTATATTCAATCATTTCCCATTTTGTAAACCATGAGTTATCGCCAATCATGCACGCATGTAACATTCTTTCATACGCTTCTGGCGTATTTAGCTTAAAGATTAAATTACAGTTTTGGCAGAAGTCCATCTGTGCTTTTGTAATACTGTCTTCACCTGGTGTCTTGATATTAAATTCAAGATATACACCTTCTGTTGGTTGAATCTTGATTACTAGTACATTTGGTTCTACATCTTCACGCTGTCTTTTGAATGTAATCTTTACTTCAATTTCTCGACGAGCCATTTTCTTACCCGTACGGATATAGAATGGAACACCCTGCCAACGTTCATTATCAATAAACAGTTTTAACCCTGCAAAGGTTTCAGTTGTAGAAGCAGGATTAACATGTAGTTCTTCTCTATATCCTTCATACTGACCCAATAATAAAGTATCCTGAATCTTTAGTTCATTAACTGGACGTAGTTGTTTTAGTACTGTGAGTTGTTGCTCATTCATATTTCCTGTTGGATCATCTACTGCTACAATACTCATAATCTGTAATAAATGGTTTTGAACCATATCCTTGAGGGCACCTGCATGATCATAATAGTTTCCTCTTGTTTCAACACCGACTTCTTCTAGTGCTGAAATCTGAACATTATCTATATTATCTTTATTCCAAACATTCTTAAATAATAGATTAGCATCACGAATCGTTAGGATATTACGTACCATTTCTTTTCCAAGATAGTGGTCAATTCGATAAATATGATCACTACCAAATAGCGTCTCTAATTTCTTACTTAGGAATTTCGCAAGTTCTAAACTTGCGCCAAAAGGTTTTTCTAATACAATCTTTGGCTCATGCATGTTTTTCATTGTAGAAACACCATCTGTAATTCCTTCAAAGAAATCCGGTGCTACCGCATAATACACAACATGATTTTCAGATGGATATGCTGCGTAGTATTGGTCTAATAACTGGTATTGCGCTTTATCTGTAAAATCCATGCGAAAATAATGAATGTGTTCAAAAAATGCTTGTAACTGCTCGGTTTTTACTTTTACTTGCGCAAACTCACTAATCCACGGTTCAATAATTCCTTGATAATCCGCATCTGTATATTCACGTCTTCCAATCGGAGTAATTAAGAACTCCTTAGGAAGCTGATTTTTTATGTACAGATTATACATTGCAGGCAAAAGTTTACGATATGTTAAGTCACCTGTTCCACCAAATATTGTGAGTGTTAGTTTATTCATGGCTGCCCCACTGATGGTGTTCAAATCCTTCACGGTCGACTCTTTGATATGTATGTGCACCAAAGAAGTCACGTTGACCTTGGATGATATTCGCACCTAAACATGTACTAGATAATTGATTGATATATGTAAGTGCAGCGGTAAATACTGGCAGTGGTAAATCAATAGATTGTACAACAATCTCTTTTAACGCTGACGTATTTTCTAATACTTCATTTTTGAATACTGGATAAAGAAGTAAATCATCCGCACCATCATCATATGCATGCATGATATCCTGTAATAACTTTGCTTGGATAATACATCCTGCTCTAAAGATAGCCGCAATCTGTTTAAGATTTAAATTCCAGTTGTATTTATTAGATGCATCTCGATATAGATTGAATCCCTGCGCAAAAGCAACTGTCTTTGCTAACTTATATGCTTGGTGCACCTTTTCAACGTCCACATTCTTCTTATCATTTGTATTTTCCTTGCGATAAGCATCACGTAAAGCAAGTTGGTTAGACATGATACGTGCTTGATACGCTGCTGTTAATAAAGACGCATTAAACTCTTGTCGAAGTGCTTCAATACTTGTCCAACGACCTGTACCCTTATTTCCCGCTACATCTAAGATAACATCTACGAGATCATGTTCTGTAACAGAATCTTTTTCTCGCAATACAGTTACTGTAATATCAACGAGATAGCTTTGTACATCGCCTTGGTTCCACTGCTCTAATATATCCGCAATCTCACTGTTGGTATAGCCTGCTGTATATTTTAGAATTAAATATGTTTCCGCAAGTAATTGCATATCCGCATATTCAATTCCATTGTGTACCATCTTCACATAATGACCACTGCCTTCTGGTCCAATATATGTACAACACGGTTCACCATCTTTCTTCGCTGCGATATCTTCTAATATCTTTCCTATCGAAGCGTAGGCATCTTTATCTCCAGATGGCATGATACTTGGACCTTTTAAAGCACCCTCTTCACCACCAGATACACCAACGCCAAAATATTTTAATCCATGGCTAGCCATCTGCTTGTGACGACGATTTGTATCCTCAAAGTAAGAATTACCACCATCCATGATGATATCTCCTTCTTCTAATAACTCTGAAAGTTGTGCTAGTACATCATCAACCGGTTGACCAGCTGGTACCATCAAAAATACACGACGTGGTTTTTCAAGAGAATTCACAAAATCTTCTAACTTTTCAAAACCATGAAAACTAGGGATATTTTCATCAATCAATAGTTTTGTACGTTCAAAAGAACGATTATATCCACTCACTTCATAGCCATGGTTTAGCATATTTAAAGCAATGTTTTTCCCCATGACGCCTAATCCAATTACACCAATATTACTCATTTTCATTACTCCTCATGATAATAGAAACACCTTCTGGAATTATTACTGTTGATACTGCACTCTGTATGTATGCATGTTTAATCGGCAATACACTTAGAGAATCTGAAAAGCGATTTGCGACAATAATATCATCATCCACAATCACAAAGTCACGTGGATGCTTACCAGCACAAGATGTTACTTGAATACGTTTAACATCTTTACCAGATACATGTAATACTGTAATGACATCCTGTGTACGTGTTGATACGTATAAATAATCACCCTTCTTACGTATTGCGGCTGTATCTTTAACATGTGATAAACCATTCTCTAAAAGTTCTACTGTATTTATAACTTTCTTTGCATGCATGTCTACAACATATAGAAGATTACTTAATTCACCTACCACATATAGGTATTTCTCATCATCTGAGAATACCGCATGTCTAGGTCCAGATCCTTCTTCAAATTGAATCTCATCTACAACCTTAAAATCTTTATCAAGAATCTTAATCTGGTCCATAAAAAGACATGGTACTAGATATTGATCCTTGTATGGGATAACCTGATGGCATCCAGCCTTATCCTTAATGTGTGTTCTCTGAACCAGTTCAAGATGGTTATTTTCAAATCGTAATAGCGTTACGTCTCCACTGTGGAAGTGTGCTGTAAAAATTAAGTTATCTTTCACACCGACATAGCATGATGTAAATGCTTCAAAAACAATATGATCAATTTCATTGCCATTTAAATCAAATACCGCAACACCAGATCCTTCTTCAAAATCACATACTGCCACGATATAGTCGTTCATCCACGCTAAATACTTTGGATTACGTACTTTCGTAAATAAATGAACATCTGTTAACGTTTGATTTTCATATGTGAATGCGTAAATACCTTCACTCTTTTCAGATGTGTATGTTCCTACATATCCTGTATATGACATCATTAGTTCCTCTTATTTCTATTGGTCTTATTGTATTCTCTTTCGTTTAAAAACACTGCTATTTTGCCCTAAAACACAAAAAGCCAGATTACTCTGACTTTTATATTTCCTTACTCTTTTCTAAAGCAGACGCAATAACCTTATCCATATCATAGTACTTGTACTCACCTAAACGACCACCAAAAAGGATATTTGTTTCGTGTGAGGCAAGTTCCTTATACTGTTCATATAAAGCGGTATTCTTTTCATCATTGACTGGATAATAAGGCTCATCTCCCTGTTTCCATTCAGAACTATATTCACGGCTGATGACTGTCTTAGCTAAATCGTTACCATTTTCATCTTTACCGAATGTAAACCACTTATGTTCGATAATACGTGTCCATGGTGTTTCACGATCTGTATAGTTTACTGCCGCATTTCCCTGGAAATTCGGAATATCTAAAAGTTCATTTTCGAAACGAACAGATCGATATTCTAACGTACCCAAACGATAGTCAAAATAAGCATCGATTGGTCCTGTATAAACCACTTTTTCCGCAAGTGCATCAAACTCTTCTTTTGCTTGAAGATAATCAACATTGAGTCGAACTTCAATACCTGCAAGCAGGTTTTCAACTAACTTTGTATAACCGCCAACAGGAATACCCTGATAAAGTGCATTAAAATAGTTATTATCAAAAGTTAATCGAACTGGTAAACGTTTGATGATAAATGCTGGCAACTCAGTACAAGGTCTTCCCCATTGTTTTTCCGTATATCCTTTGATTAGTTTCTCATAGATATCTGTTCCAACAAGTGAGATTGCCTGTTCTTCAAGATTTGTCGCCGTCGTAATATTTGCGGCTTTTTTCTGTTCTTCGATTTTGAGAATCGCTTCTTCCGGTGTTACAACACCCCACATTTTATTAAATGTGTACATGTTGAATGGTAGAGAATACAACTCCCCATGGTAATTAGCAACTGGTGAATTCGTGAAACGATTGAATTCGATAAATTGTGTAATGTACTTCCAAACATTTCTGTCATTCGTATGAAAAATATGTGCACCATACTCATGTACATCAATGCCTTCTACCTTCTTTGTGTAGATATTACCAGCAATATGAGGACGTTTATCAATAACAAGAACCTTCTTGCCTTTTTCTTTTGCCTGTTGAGCAAATACTGCACCAAATAATCCAGCACCTACAACTAGATAATCATATTGTTTCATATGTACTCCTTATTAAGCACCGTATTTTCTACGGATAATATCTGCAACCTTTCCTACAAGACGTTCACAGATTTCATCTGTCTCAGCTTCTGCCATTACACGTAATAATGGTTCTGTTCCACTTGGACGAACAAGGATACGACCATTACCATTGAGTTCTTCATTTACTTCATCGATTGATTTTTGGACTTCCTCATCATCCATTACTAGCGTCTTATCTGTAACCTTAACATTTACTAGTAACTGTGGATAAATCTTAAGTCCATCACAAAGCTCGATAATACCCTTACCAGTATTCTTCATAACTTCAAGCACAGAAAGAGCTGTTAATAAACCATCACCCGTTGTGGCATGTTCCTTCAAGATGATATGGCCACTCTGTTCACCACCGATAACATAGTTATCACGGAACATGACTTCAGAGACATACTTATCTCCTACCTGTGTCTTTTCAACTTGAATTCCTTCACGTTCCATCGCTTTATATAGACCTAAATTTGCCATAACTGTTGTAACAATTGTGTTATTTGTTAACTTGTTATGGTCACGTAAATATTTACCAACGATGTACAACATGAAGTCACCGTTTACAAGTTCTCCATCTGGACGAACCATAATCTGACGGTCCGCATCACCATCAAATGTTAAACCAACAGTATAGTCACCCTTCTTCATTTCTTCACAGAATAGTTCAGGATGTGTAGATCCACACTTTGTATTGATATTGATACCATTTGGCTCATTGTGAAACGCTGTTACTTCAGCACCTAATCTTTCAAGTGCCTTCTTAGCTGTAAATGATGAAGAACCATTTGCACAATCAATTGCAATCTTCCAGCCACTCAAATCTAATGGATATTCTTTTACAATCCAATCTAAGTAAATTTCAATTCCTTGTGGGTAAGCAATTACCTTACCAATTTCACTATCTGTACGATATGGAATTGTAACTTTACCATCAATATAGTCTTCAATGAGGCCTTCAATATCACTGGATAATTTGAATCCATCATTTGAGAACACTTTAATACCATTATCGTAGAAAGGATTATGGCTAGCAGAAATCATTGCACCACATGCAAAACCATTCTCCTTTGTTAAAAGACAAATCATTGGGGTTGGGCAATATCCTGCTAGATATGCATCACAACCTTCAGAAGTAATACCAGCTGCTAGTGCATTTTCAAACATATCACTAGATAGTCTTGTATCCTTACCGATTACAATTTTATTCTTTCCTTCTTTACTGAAATAGTATCCCAGGTATCTTCCAACCTGGAAGGCCCTCTCTGCTGTTAATACTTCATTTGCTTTTCCACGGATTCCATCCGTACCAAAATATCGTCCCATTCGTTATTCTCCCTCTTTCTGTTGGGTATTTTGATCACCTAAAACTGTGAGTGTAAGTTTATTGTTTTTCAAGCTGTACTTTACAAGTCCTGTTGTTGGCTGCTCTACCTTCACTTCAAATTCATGCAGGCCAGGCTCTGCTGTGGACATATCAATATATAGATAAATATCATTCTCATTAATCTTACTGATGTTATCTTGTGTACCAAACACTTCCACATCCATAGTAGTAATATTGTCTGATTGTGTAGCTTTGTAGTTATGTACATTGTTCTTATAGTTAATTGGAACACCAGAAATTGTCTTTGTTGTTCCTGCGCCAAATTTCACTTCGACACTAATCGTAGAAACATTCGCTGATGTAATACCTGTAGGCAATGTAATATCCTGCGATACTGTCGTATCCTTTGTAAGATTCGATACATCTACTTCTACCGTAATTTTATCAACATCGAGCAACGCACTTTCAGTACCGTAAATTGTAACAGTCTGTTTATCAGCTACCGCTGAGGCGACAGCCTGATTATCACCAGGTGTACCTTTAATCTTTACTTCGATAGGTACTGTTTTGTTTGGTGAAGTAACCGGTACATATACATGCATGGTTTGAGGTTCGATATCTACATTTACAATTTGACCATTTGCATCGTAGGCAACAAGTTTTGCATCTTGTTCAAAATCTGCAACTTGATTGGATACATCAATAAGTGCCTTTACAAAAGCAATTTGATTCAATGTATCCTGTGATGCCCGAATATTTACAACAGAAGACGCAAATTGAGGAGTACCGACGTTATAGATACCATCCATCTTATCACGATGAATAATGTCATAAGAGATAGCGAATTGTTGTGTAACCTTCTTCTTGATTGTTACAACAGCATTCGATGGATTAACGATTGTATTAACTGAATCACCAAATCCTTCCGCAATCAATGTTACTGCATGTGTTCCCTCAGTTAAGTTTGTTAAGTCCGCAACAACTTTACCATTTGTAGTACTTGCGGCAGTAACGCTTGTCGCATCACCTGTAATCGTAACATCGGTTGTTGTAGGAATCCCTGAAATCTCATACTCTTGTGTATCATATTGTACATATACCGCAACATTTTGAACGGTACGGCTTGTCTTGAGTGATGTCTTATATAGTGAAGTAATATCATTGTAGTTTACAACAACATATAAAAGTGCTGCCAAGACTAACGATACAACTTTTGCATACTTCGCATTGAATAATACACGATCAATCCCAGTAGATGCATAGTGAATAAAATGGATAATCTTCTGTACAAATCGATCATACTGGCTTGATATTCGCTTTGATTGATTTGCAAGATGCTTTGCAAGTTCAAGCTTATTATGATCCATATGATGTTTCTTCTTATTTGCCATTATCATTCACCTCCTTGCTTATGATCAGAGGTATCTGATTGTTTATAATTTGTTTTATTGTGTGTTGGATAACTTGGCGTTGGACGCTTCTTCTTATGTGGAAGTTTGATTGAAGCAGCCTTCGCGGCCGCATCCGCTGCTTCATGTACATCCTCTAATGCATGTTTACGATTTGCGGATGTATCATTTTGTTCAGCTGGAATAACTTCTTCTGCAGTAATCTTACCTGCTTCAAGAATTGTCTCTTCATTAGCAGCTGGTGTATCATCCATCTTTGTTTGAAGTTCATGTACATCTGCTTCAATGATCGTTTCGTCATCGTTATCTTCACCATTTTCCTCAGTTTGACCAATGATGATATGTGTTAGATATTTACGCAGTTGTTGTTCATTTACAGCAGTCAACTTGCCACCTTCTGCAATGGATACGTTTCCTGTTTCTTCAGATACAACAATCGTGATCGCGTCTGTAATTTCACTAATGCCAATCGCAGCACGATGTCTTGAACCATAGCGAGATGGAATATCTGCCGTTGTCGGTGGAAAGTATGCACTTGCGCAGGCAATCTTATCACCCTGAATAATAACTGCTCCATCATGCAGTGGCGTCGAAGTAACAAAGATTGAAGTTAAAAGCTCTGCTGTTACATCAGAATTCAATCGCGTTCCAGTCGCAATAAAATCATCCAAAGGATGAGATTTCTCAATGGAAATCAACGCACCCGTTTGATCAGCGCTCAATAAACGAACTGCAGTCACAATATTATCTACTAACTTTTCCTTCTCATTACCACTAAGTGAACTCATTCTAGAGAAGAAACTACTCTTACCAAGTCTTTCCAAAATCGTACGGATTTCTGGCTGGAAGATAATAATAACTGCTAAAAATCCCCAGTTAATAAACATGTTTGTCAAAAACTGCAAGGTTTTAAGATTCATGACCTTTGCAAGTACATCTACGATGATGACAAAGATAATACCTTTAAATATCTGCATGGTGCTACTCTTACCACGAACAATGCGTAAAGCAGCCAAGATAATCATCCAAATTACTACTATATCAATAACTGTCGTACTGAAAGTTAAGAACTTGTCCCATAATGATGATAAGTTATAGGTTGACATTTAACATATCCCCTTTCAAATATGTTCTTATTATATCATACACCACCATGCTCACTATAGCCCTCCTCAAAAGAAAAAAGATGACCTTATAGATCATCTTCAATTGCACCACTCTTGGCGTATGCGGAAGGTCTAGCTTCAAAGAAATCCGTCTTAACCATGTTTGCATCTGAGTATTGTTTTACCCATTTCATGGATTCAGGCTCCTCTGCATACTCTTCATATAGATTACCAAAGCCTAATGTCGCAAAACGTGTGTTACCTAAATACTTGATATAATCAGTAACCATTTGCTTATTTAAGCCTGGAATTTCATCACCAATTACATAGTGTCCCCATGCAATTTCTTGTTCAACACCAGTATTCATCATATCGCGAATCATCTGAATATTCTCTGGTGTAAATAACTCTGGTTCTTCTTTCTGTAACTCTACCAAGATATTACGGAATAACCATAAGTGCGTTGATTCATCACGGTTGATGTAACGAATTTCCTGTACACTTCCAGGCATCTTGCCATTTCTTGCAAGATTATAGAAGAACATAAATCCAGAGTAGAAGTAAACACCCTCTAGAATAAAGTTTGCAATACAAACTCTCAAGAAAGATTGTTTATCTTGCTTGGCAACGAACTCATTATAGAGTTCACCAATAAATTCATTTCTCTTTAATAAGTGCTCATCTGTCTTCCACTGATAGAGGATATCATTTCTCTGTTCTGGAGAACAGATAGAGTCTAGCATGTAGCTATATGACTGTGAGTGAATGCACTCTTGGAATGTCTGGATAGACAAGCATAAGTTAACTTCATTTGCAGTAATATACTGAGAAATGTTTGGTAAGTTAGCAGATTGTAGAGAATCTAAGTAAACTAAGAAACTCAAAATCTTATCGTACGCTGTCTTCTCTGCCAAGCTAAGACGTGGATAGTCTGACTTGTCTTGATTCAAGTTGATTTCTTCTGGAACCCAGAAGTTATTCATTGCCTGACGGTACCAATCAGATACCCAGTTATACTTCATATTATTGAAGTCATTGATATTTGTTGTATTGAAGTTGATAAGACGACGATTACGTACATCAATATCTCCCTCTGGGTTGAATAACGGTTTACGATTAATCTGATCTGTCTGCATGTTTCTACCTCCTATGCGGAACAACTTTCACAATCTTCAGGGTCTAATGCCTTAGAACGTGTGTAGTAGATAGTCTTAACACCACAATCATACGCTAGTACATATAACTGTAATAACTGACTCATCTTATAGTCATTTGTAATCCATAAGTTAAAACTCTGTGCTTGGTCGATATGACGCTGACGGATACCAGCAGCTCTAACTGACCAAGTTTGGTCAATTGTATGTGCTGTCTTATAGTACCAATATGTATCCGCAGATAATTCAGGTGCAGTTCTTGGTAAGATAGAGCCCTTCTTTTCTTCTAAGAAGAAACGGTTCATAACTGGGTCAAGTCCTGCTGAGGTACCAATTAATATTGATGTAGAACTTGTTGGAGCGACTGCTAATACATATGCATTACGCATACCTGTTGCATGTACTTCTTCCTTAAGTTCTTTCCAACGTGCAGAGTCATATCCACGCTGGTCAAAGTACGCACCAGTTTCCCATTCAGAGCCTTCGAAGTACTGATAACTTCCGCGTTCCTTCGCCAAAGCATTACTTGCCTTAATAGACGCATACGCAATATTTTCAAATACTTCGTCTACGAACTTCAAGTGTTCTTCACTTTCCCACATGATGTGATTCTTTGCAAGCATGTGGTGGTAACCACTGACACCAAGCCCAATAGAACGGTACTTACGATTAGTGACTTGCGCATTTGGTAATGGATAGAAGTTTAAATCAATTACATTATCAAGTGCACGTACCACAGTCGCAGTTACCTCTTCGATTTCCTTTGGATCTGTCACATTAATATTACCTAAACATAATGAAGCCAAGTTACATACAACATAATCACCTGGTTTTGTTGTTGTGACAATTACTTCATCACCATCCTCTGTCTGAATAACACGAGATACTTGCTTCACTTCAGACATATTCTGTGCAATTTCTGTACAGAGGTTAGAACTATAAATCATTCCCTTATGTTTATTAGGATTAGCACGGTTAACCGCATCGCGATAGAAGGCAAATGGTGTTCCTGTTTCTACCATAGACTTCAAGATTAAACGTACAACTTCCTTTAAAACTAGAACCCGCTTAGAAATACGGTTGTCATGTACACATTCCCAATATCTCTTTTCCCATTCTTCGCCATAGAAGTCCTCAAGGCAATAACCCTTAATCATGAGAACATCATGCGGATCAAGAAGATACCAATCTTGATTCATATCTTCCTTCACCATCTTCCAGAACAAATCTGGATAGCATACGGCAGGGAATACATCGTGTGCCTTCATACGGTCATCACCATTGTTTGTACGTAACTGTAAGAATTCAGGTAAGTCCTTATGCCATACATCGAGATATACCGCTACAGCACCAGCTCTTACACCAAGTTGGTCAACCGCAACAGCAGTATCGTTGATAACACGAATCCAACGGATAACACCACCAGATGCACCTTCAAAACCACGGATAGATCCACCACGGGAGCGAACCTTGCCTAAGTACATACCCATTCCACCACCGAACTTACTTACATCAGCAAAGTTAGAAATGGAATGGTAGATCCCATCCAATGAATCAGGAACAGTATCAATAAAACAGCTAGATAACTGATGATATGGCTTTCTCGCATTTGCCTGTGTTGGAGTTGCCATTGTCACCTTATGTAAACTCATCATATCGTAGAACTTCTTAACCCAACCGATACGATCATTTGTTTCCTTCATCGCTAGATGCATCGCAATGCCAATATACATTTCCTGGGGTGATTCTAATAGAACATGTTGGTGGTTGCGAATCAAATAACGTTGAGATAATAAATCCAAACCACTGTAAGTGAATAAGTTATTACGTGTATTGTCGATTAAGCTTGCGATTTCATCAACTTCTTTATGAGAATAGTTTTCTAAAATATATGCTCCATATAATCCCTGTTCGATCATATAGGAGATCTTCTGGTAGAAACTTGTAAGACCAAGTTTTTCTTCAGTAGCTTTTAAATCACAAGCAATACTGTAACTAAGTAAACGTCCAGCAATTCTTTCCCAGTTTGGCTCTTCTTTCGTTGTAAGTTCAGCAGAACTTCTTGTTAATAATGCAATTCTATCTTTCAGAGACTGACCATCTTTAGACATTGTAGAGAATTTTTCATACAATCTCTTTAAGTCATAGTCTGGATAAGCCTTCTGGATATCAACCAAAACATCTTCCAACTCTTCATCACCGATGAGTTTTACCAACTCAAGTCGATCATTACGCATTTGTGTACGCTTTTCACGGTATAAGATATAACTCTTTGCGACATTATACTTTTCGTTCTTCATCAAGATCTTTTCAACAGTATCTTGAATTTCTTCAACATCAACTTCTTGACGGCCGTCAAATTGCGCTTCAATCTGCTCTAATAAGTCAGAAAGATATGCTTGATCAACACTCTCTTTTACGCTAAGGAACGATTTTTCTATCGCTAAAACAATCTTAGTTCCATCATATGGAACAACTTGTCCATTACGTTTTACTATCCTATCCACAACTTTTACCTCCACTGAATTTTATCTTTCAATAGCATAATAAAAAAAGAATTATTTTTCTATCTGAATGCCCAACTTTTTCCCAGAATTCCTTACGTAAAAACCCCCTTATTTTAAATCGTGAAAATCACCATTTTTATTCTCTGAAATCATTCTCACTTTTTCATTTTTAAAGCTTGAAAACTTTGCATATCATTTATTTAAATTACTAAAACCAATCAATTCTCATTGATATATTATTCCATACCTACTAATCGATATTGTTCATTAACCCACTCTTTGAACTTTTCAGCTGCCTCAACAGCTTCGATAGGAGCGTCATCTTTTAATTTCGCTCCAATCATATATGGCTCATAGATTGATTTTAACTTTTTTATTTCTTCAGGATATATCAGCCTCATGTAATCATCCCCCTTTATACATTTAGTTTATTGTCGTAAACTGTTATTTCATTGTACTACCTAAATATATACATGTCATTTTCCTTTCAATAGATTAGCGTTATGAAAAAAAACACTTTTGAAATGGTGCCAATTGTATGCCACAAAAAGAAAAAAAGCCCTTAAAATAAGGCTTTATCTCTATAAAGTGCCGCTTAGCAGAATTGAACTGCTCGTTCATCCTTACCATGGATGCGTATTACCACTATACTAAAGCGGCATAGCCTTTATATAATAACAAACTACAATTAAAAATCAATAATCAGTGCTGTTTTTCAGTTCGTTATAAACGACCTGTAAAGGTAGGCCCATAATAGTATAATAATCACCATGAATTTCTTTGATGTATCTACCACCAAAGCCTTGGATTGCATAGGCACCTGCTTTATCGACAGTTTCTCCTGTATGAATATAATCCCAGATTTCCTCATCAGTCATATGTGCAAAATAGACATCCGCAATACTTGCATAGATGAAACACTTCTTTTCACTGATGATACATAAGCTTGTTAGTACTTGACTCTTGTGGTTTTGAAGTTTCTTTAACATTCGAAAAGCATCTTCATCATCTTCCGGTTTTCCCATAACTTGGTTATCACATAAAACCAAAGTATCACTACCGATAACAATAGCTTCAGGATGTCGTTCCAATACAGTTTCTGCCTTACGACGGGATAAGTTTTTACTTTCTTCAACAAGGTCTGCCTGCAAGTCAATGGTCTCATCAATATCAGCCGGATCACAGATGAATGAAAATTCAGTTTTCTCTAATAACTCTTTTCTTCGTGGGCTTTGTGAAGCTAGTACTAGTTCTCTCATAGACAACCTCTTTCTTTACTATTTTATGAAAAATTAGGAATTAATGAAAGTGCTTACGTGATATAATTATCAGAGGAATAAAAATTGAAAGGGATTAAGAATGAAGAAGCCTACATTAGTTATTTTGGCTGCCGGAATGGGTAGCCGCTATGGTGGAATGAAACAGATTGATGGAATCGGAAGCCATGGTGAACCAATTATAGAATTTTCTATCTATGACGCAAAAGAAGCAGGATTTGAGGATGTTGTTCTCATCATCCGTCACGAACATGAACAAGCATTCCATACTGCATTAACAGACCGCGTATCCAAGGGAATGAACGTGAAGTTTGCATATCAGGATATTAACAATGTCCCATCTGATATTACAGTACCTGAAGGACGTGAAAAGCCATGGGGAACTACACATGCATTACTTGCATGCAAGGGTGTTGTTGATGGACCATTTGCGATTATCAATGCAGATGATTTCTATGGCAAGGACGCATATAAAGTTATCTATAACTTCCTAACAACAGAAGTAAGTGATGATCATTACGCAATGGTTGGTTATGCCGCAAATAACACTCTTACAGACCACGGAACAGTTACTCGTGGCGTTTGCCAAGAAGACGAAAACGGCAACTTAACAAGTATTGTTGAAGTACAGAAGATTGCTCGTAAAGATGGCAAAGTCGTTTACGATGACAATGGCACTTGGAAAGAAATGGATCCTAACGCATTAGTTTCTATGAACTTCTGGGGATTTACACCTAAGGTATTCGATGACATGGATGTATACTTTGATGAATTCATTCATGCAAATATCGCATCTAACCCAATGAAGTGTGAATATGTTATTCCTACAACAGTTGGTCAGATGGTTAAAGATGGTAAGTGTACAGTTAAGGTACTTTCCTCTAAGGATCAATGGTTCGGTGTAACATATCAAGAAGATAAGCCACTTGTAGTTGAAAAGATTGCGGAAATGAAAGAAGCTGGAATTTATCCAGATATTCTATGGAAATAAACTGAAGCCCTTGTGTGATTGCACAAGAGCTTTTCTTTTACATATATTTTCTTAAGAAGCGCAGAACATTGCGATATGCAATATCTTTGATTTCTTCTGATGTAAATCCTACACGCTGTAACGCTTTGATAAAATTCTGTGCTTGGGAAGGACCATACATATTATGTTCCTCGCCATCGTTATAATACTCACCGAAGTCAAATCCACAAGCAACATGTTTTACTCCAACAAGATCAGCTACATACCTTGCATGTTTTGCTAGATGTATTGCATCTTGTTTTTGTTGTTCTGTATGAATAAACGAACAACATGCATTCATACCAATTAATCCATCTTTACTTGCAATTGCACGAATTTGTTGATCCGTTAAATTTCTCTCTACAAAACAACGACTCTTCGCATTTGAATGTGTCGCTATGATTGGTTGGGTTGAACAGGAAAGAATATCCCAGAATGTCTTCTCATTAGCATGAGATACATCCACAATCATATGTAGTTCATTCATCTTTGTGATTGCTAGTTTGCCAAGTTCTGTTAAGCCTCTTGTAGGATCTCCAGAATTACCTGTCGCAAGAGCGTTTTGATCATTCCAACAAAGAGAGCCAATACGATTACCCATATCATATAACCACTGAATTTTCTCTTCGACATCGTCGTGGATACCGCACATTCCTTCAATCGTCATTAAGAATGCTGTTTCTTGTTGTTCATCATCTAAATCCTCCTTGGTATAGATAACTTTATGACCAGAGGCAGTAATATCATTCTTTACTTTTGTGACAACGTCTTGCATTTCTTTCCAGCTTTCCGTTCCCACAAAGAAACTTGCAGCAGAAGTATATGCAATCTGCCCTTGTTTAAAACGAGTATTCCAATCTTTCTTGAGAATAGATGTTTTGCCATCTGTGTAGAAAGGTTTGATTGCTTCTGCTAAATCCGCATGTAAATCAAAGATTTTCATATTCACTCCCCTTATTGATATCGTATAAAATCTTCATTCCCTTATACGCAATATCCGCATCATATGCGTCTATCTCATCGGTCTCATTTGCGATAATCTTACCAAGACCTCCAGTTGCTATAACCATACATGATGAATCATTCAGCTCCTTCTTCATTGTTTTAATAATGTATTCAACTGAACCAATATATCCATATACAACACCTGCTTGCATGCCTTCAATTGTATTTGTTCCAAGAACTGATTTTGGTTTCACAATTTCAATCTCTGGTAATTTAGCAGTCATAGAAGTTAGCGCATTGAGACTAATACCTAAACCTGGCTGAATCACGACATAGCGGAAAACTCCATTTTGATCTATATAGTCGTATGTCGTTGCAGTACCAAAGTCTACGATAATGCATGAACGATGAAATGTATTCCATGCATAGGTTGTATTCACAATACGATCTGCACCAATTGATCTCGGTGCTTCAGTATCCAGTTTAATATCCATCTGCATATCATTACTTACAATCATTGGTTTCTGATGTAAATATTTAATCACTGCAGAAGTTAAGGAATACATCAACTTTGGTACAACAGAAGAAATGATAGTACCTTTTATATCTGATGCTTTTAATTCTAAAGTATTTAAGAATGTTGTGATGAAGAAACCGTACTCATCACTGGTACGTGTTGTTTGTGTCATAAGTCGATAACGACCAATGATATTCTCTCCATCAAGAATTCCCATGGAAATATTTGTATTCCCAACATCAATTGTTAGTAGCATAGTTATCCTCCCTTCTTTAGGCAATGACGCAGTATTTCTTTTGCTGTTTCATCTTTGGATAATAATCCTAAATCCTCTACACATGTCGGTGAGATGATTTTTACAATATTTGTATCAACACCAAAACCTGCACCAGGTTCACGAATACTATTTGCGATAATATAATCCGCATTCTTTTCTTGTAGTTTCTTTGCGGCATTTTCTAATAAATTTTCTGTTTCCATTGCAAAGCCAATTACAACTTGATTTTCGCGTTTCTTCTTTCCAATTGTGAGAAGAATATCCTGTGTGCGTTTTAGAGTGATGGACAAATCACCATCTGCTTTTTTAATCTTATGATCTGCTTTTTCAAGCGGCGTATAATCTGCAACTGCAGCAGACATGATTACAACATCTGCCTTTTCAAAGTTATTGACAACACAATTTGCCATATCCTCTGCACTTATAACATTTATAACTTCAACTCCATAAGGCTGTGGTAAATTCGACTTACCAGAAATTAATGTTACCATGGCACCTGCATTACGTGCTTCTTTTGCCAAAGCATAGCCCATCTTTCCAGTTGAATGATTTGTGATATAACGCACAGGATCGATTTCTTCTTGGGTAGCACCTGCAGTAATTACAACATGTCTTCCATTTAGATAACGGTCTGTCTCGACAATAGACGCAATCGCATCTTCAATTTCTTCTGGTTCAGGTAAGCGTCCTTTACCTACATCCCCACATGCTAGATACCCTGCACCACTACACATAATATGCATGCCATATTTTTTACATGTTGCAATATTGTCCTGTGTAATTGGATTATTTAACATATTTGTATTCATTGCAGGAACAATCAGCTTTGGACAAGTCGCTGCTAGAAATGTAGTTGTTAACATATCATCTGCTATACCATGAGCAATCTTCGCAATGATATTTGCAGTAGCAGGAGCCACAACAAATAAATCAGCCTTCTTTGCAAGTGATACATGATGAACATCTGGTGTATAGTCCACCGTAAACATATCTGTAATGACCTTTTGATTACTGAGTGTTTGAAACGTCAAAGGTGTTACAAACTTTTCCGCTTCCTTTGTCATAATGACATGCACTTCATTTCCTTGTTTTTTTAATGAGGAAACTAACTGGCAAATTTTATATGCAGCAATCCCTGCTGTCACTCCCACAACAATGCACTTATTTTTCATATACTGTACCTTCTTGTAAACATTATAACACGCAAAATATGCTAATATTAGTGGCAGAGGTAAATGAAATATGGCGAATTCACAAACGTTATTAGTAGTATCCGATATTCACGGTGCTCTTTCAGGTGCAAAAGCAATGGAAGAGGCCTTCTCATATCATCACGCAGATAAAATTCTCTGCCTTGGTGATGTTCTTTATCATGGACCAAGAAATAATTTACCAAGTGATTATGCACCAAAAGAAGTTATCACAATCATGAATGCATTCAAAGATAAGATTATTGCAGTACGTGGTAACTGTGATGCAGAAGTAGACCAGATGGTACTGAATTTTCCAATTACTGCTGACTACAATATCCTTTTTCATGGAGCACATCAAATCTTTATGTCACACGGCCATATATATGGTCCAAATAATCTACCTACCCTAAGTGTGGGGGATAGTTTCCTTTCAGGTCACACGCATATTCCAACTGCTTATGAAAAAGATGGCATCTTACTTTTAAACCCAGGATCTATCTCTTTACCAAAAGAAGACCACCCAAGAACATATGCCATTATCAACGAAGATGGCTTCACCGTTTATAAGCTTGACCATAAACAATACATGCATACAGATTGGCTTTAAATCATGTATAATAAAGAAAAGAAAGTTGAGGGTTAATCATGTCTACACCACATAACAGTGCCGAAAAGGGCCAGTTCGCAAAAACAGTCTTAATGCCAGGTGATCCACTTCGTGCGAAGTTCATCGCTGAAACATTCTTGGAGAATCCAGTACTAGTTAATAATGTACGTGGCGTTCAAGGATACACAGGAACTTGGAAAGGCAAACCAGTATCCGTTATGGCATCAGGAATGGGAATGCCATCAATCGGTATCTATTCTTACGAATTATTTACAGAATATGATGTTGAAAATATTATTCGTATCGGTTCTGCTGGTGCATACCAACCAGAATTAAAATTATTTGATGTAATTCTAGCAGACGCTGCGTATTCGGACTCTTCATTCGCAAGAGAACAGTGCGGAAATACAAGCGACACAATCAAGCCATCTGCAGAATTAAATGAAAAGATTAGGAAAGCTGCAGCAAATCTTGGAATGAAGATTACAGAAGGTTTGATTCATTCATCTGATGTATTCTATCGCGAAAAGAATGTTACTTACCTACCAAAGGTTATGAACGAACTACATTGCTTAGGTGTTGAAATGGAAAGTTTTGCTCTATTCTCAAACGCAAATGTATTAGGAAAGAACGCAGCTTGCTTGTTAACAGTTTCTGATAGTTTTGTATCACCAGAGATTACTACTGCTGAACAACGTCAAACAGCCTTCACAGATATGATGAAGATTGCATTAGACGCTGCCATCGCTGACTAAACCAAAAAAAGTGGACCACTGGTTCACTTTTTTATTGTGCTGTTCAATATCTCTTCATCGTTTGGAAACTCTTCTAGGAATGTATCCATCACAATTTTGCACAAACCCGAAACTTCTTTTGTATATCCTAGTCGCTTTGGCAAGCGTACAAAGATATTTATAATTTCATCCGCAACATTTCCAACAACCACACGTTCATCACGTTTTCCCATACCAAAGAAATAGGATTTCGAATGATTCTTTTTACTTAAGCGAATATATGTTCTAGCCAGATGTTTCCATTCTGTAGTTAGATACTCCGATTGTTTTGTGTTAATTGCTAGTTCTTGTAGGAATTGTTGATATTCCTGTTTTTTCTTTGCGAGCATAAAACTACCAAACTTTTCATCTGCCATCACTTTCATCATTAAGCATGCATGCATAAAGTGATCTGCTGGCTTTCTAAGCTTCGCATTTCCGTAACGCATCGTCAATACTTCTAGCATCTCTTGCGCATCTTTATCTTCTTCGTGATTTACTAAGTACTCATGGACTAATGTATATCGTTCATAACTATCTTCTAAAGAATAGTATTTTTCTTTTAATTCGCTCATTTCCATATCTGCATTATAACTGAGAAATCACATATAAAAAAGCGGAAGCTAGTAGCTTCCGCAGATTGCATTACTTCTTTTGAACGTACTTTAAGCAGTCTAGTGTTACCGCAGCTAAGATAATGAGACCTTCGAATACGAACTGAAGGTTTGTATCAATACCTAAAATTGTTAAGGAGTATGTTAACGCTGTAAAGATTGTTACACCGACAACAACACCAGAAATCTTACCGATACCACCAGAGAAGGATACACCACCAACTACGCAGGCAGCGATAGCGTCCATATCCCAACCTTGTCCATACGCAGCAGAACCAGAACCTACCATACGGTTACATTCTAGCCATGCACCAAATCCATAGAGTACACCAGCCATAGCGAATGCCATGATTGTTACCTTGAATACGTCAATACCTGATACAGCAGCAGCTTCTGGGTTTCCACCTACTGCATATAGGTTCTTACCAAATGTTGTCTTATTCCAAATAAACCATACAACAATTACAGCTGTAGCAGCCCATAAGATAATTGTTGGAAAGTTACCAATCTTTGGAATAATCATTGCTGGAATATCATTTTCGATAGCACCGAAGGATACACCCTTTGTCGCATATGTAACCATACCGAAGATGATTAACATGTTAGACATAGATGAAATAAATGGGTGCATCTTATACTTTGCCTTGAAGAAACCAGCAATGGAAGTAAAGATTGTACATAAGATAATACACACAAGCAATGCCAATACTGCTTTTGCACCAACTGGAAGGCTTGTGAAGTCAAATACTTTACCAAACACCGCACCAGTGTTGATGCCCTTGTGCATGATAATTGTTGAAGCTACCATACCCATACCCACCATACGTCCAATAGATAAGTCAGTACCTGCAAGCATTATCACGCCAGCTACACCTAATGCCAAGAACATTCTTGGAGATGCCTGCTGTAAGATATTTAAAATGTTATTAACTGTAAATAAAGGAGTCTTCTTGATAACTGGAGTAACGATACCTAAGCCAATAAATACAAGAATAATGACTAGATATAGACCATTACGTAATAACCAATCCTTGCGGTTGAATGTATATAAGTAATGTTCAATCTTCTGTGCCTGTGTTTCAACAAAGCTGAATTTAGACATCTTCAATAGGTCGACTAAATGGTAACGTTGAATAAACGCTTCATGTTTACGATCCTTAATTGCCTGTAATTCTTTTTGATATATTAGTTTTGCATCAAAGACTTTGTTTTTATATACATAGTTTTCATCTTTGATTTCTTGTTTTGCATCAGCGTCATTACCAGTAATCTTAGAAAGATTCTGTGCATGAACATTCTTTAGTTCAGCTAAAAGATCGCTATATCTCTTTGCGGCAAGAGACTTTTCTGCAACACAACTTGCGACAACCTTTGAATAGTATTCCTTTTCAAAATGTTGATTTAAATATGAAACACCTTCATTGATTAACTTATCAACAGCCGGCTTATTTGCTTTTTCAACTTGTTGAGCAGCCTCTAATTCTTTCTTAGCCTCAGCAATACGGTTTTCTTTTTCACCCTTTGATAAGCTCTTATCATTCTTTGTCATCTGAATTACATTCAATAGCTCAACAGTTTTATCTGTTCCATCTTTACGTAATTCATCAATTTGTGCTTGAATCTTACCTACGTGGTCCGTAATTGGTTTTAGTAGGCTTTCTTCTTGATCAACAGAGAGAACCTCTGCCCCTAATTTTTCGTTATTTTGACTCATGTCTAACCCCTCCGATTACAAATACATTGCGCTGAGTCTCAGGAGTTCTTCCTGATTTGTCTCTTTTGTATTAACGATTCCAGCAAGACGTCCATTGGACATAACACCGATTCGATTTGTGATACCGAGAATCTCTGGCATTTCAGATGAACATACAATAATTGTCTTACCCATCTTCGCCATCTTGATAATTAAATCATAGATTTCGTATTTCGCACCAACGTCGATACCACGAGTTGGCTCATCCATCATAAATACCTTTGGATTTCTTTCTAACCACTTACCGAAGATAATCTTCTGCTGATTACCACCAGATAACGATGTAATTGCATCATCCGGTCCCATACATTTCGTATGCATCAAGGCAATCTCTTTTACTGTTGCCTTCTTCATCTTCTCATCAGACACAACAATACCATTCTTATAGTGATCCATATTTGCAATACAAGTATTGAAAGTTAAATCACTCTTTAAGAATAATCCGTTAGCCTTTCTTTCTTCAGTAATCATAGCGAATCCATTGTCCATGGCTTCTTTTGCGCTATCGAAGTTCATGAGCTTGCCATTGTAATAAACACGACCTGCGGCTCTTGTACGAACACCAAAGATTGTTTCCATTAACTCTGTACGTCCAGCACCAACTAGACCATACAAGCCGAAGATTTCACCTTCCTTAACATCGAAACTTACATCGTCAAGGTATGGTGCAAACTTAGTTGAAAGATCTTTGACAGAAAGAATCGTTTCACCTGGTGTATTATCAACCGGTGGGAAACGGTTATCAAGAGAACGTCCAACCATTGCCGCAATCAAGTCATTCATATTTGTGTCAGTAACATCTTTTGTCATGATCATCTTACCGTCACGTAATACAGACACCTGATCACATATATCAAAAATTTCATCCATCTTATGAGAAATATAGATAATGGAAATACCCTGACTACGTAGCTTACGCATCATCTGGAATAACTTCTTAACTTCTGGTTCTGTTAATGATGATGTAGGCTCATCCAAAACAATAATCTTAGAATGATACGAAATAGCCTTTGCGATTTCACACATCTGACGAGCAGATACTGACATCGTACGCATTGGCTGTGTCAAATTGACTGTAATACCTAAACTACGGAATAACTCAGAAGCTTCCTTCTTCATTCTACCTTCATCAACAACACCCAAAGAGTTTACTGGATAACGTCCTAAGAATAAGTTATCAATAACACTACGCTCTAAGCACTGGTTCAGTTCTTGGTGAACCATCGCAATACCATTTTCAAGCGCATCCTTTGGACCAGTAAAACTAACTTCTTTTCCATCTAGGAAGATACTTCCTTCATCTTTTTGATATGTACCGAACAAACACTTCATCATTGTAGATTTGCCAGCACCGTTTTCACCCATAAGGCCCATAATTGAGCCAGGTTTCACATCTAAATTGATGTGATCAAGTACTCTGTTTCTGCCGAATGATTTCGACATGCCCTTTATTGACAAGATTAAATTGTCATTTCTTTCTGACATAATTGATTTACCCCTGTTTAACTAAAAATCATAAGCAGTATGGTTAACTACAAACTACTTAGAAAGAGGCTATCAGGTTTTCAAAAGCCTACCTGCTAGCCTCTTAGAAAATCTTACTGAACTACTTTAAGAGTGAAGTATATGATGTAGCGTTGTCTGTCTTAACCATGTTAATAGCATACGCATCATATTGACTTGGGTTTCCTAAACGGTTTGTGATATTAGATTCTGTCTGACCATCACCACCGATGTATTCAACATCCAAGTGTAGTAAGTCATCATACTTTTCAAGTAATGGCTGGTATGTTGAGCTTAAGAAGTTATCGGAAGCATTATAAATGTTCAACCAAACCTTCTTAGTGTCGCTCTTAACTTCCTTAGATACTGGTTCAAATGTCTTAGTAGCATCCATGAAGTTCTTGTAGTTATCAGCTGTTACAGCAAGGTTCAATGCATAGAATGAACGATCTGCTTCGTTATATACGTAGTCAACGCCTTCTTCAAGAACGTTTCCAGCTTCATCAGCAGTAGCGATACCTGTCTTGATATCAACACCATCTAAAGCGTTACGTAATACTCTTAATGTTAAGTAAGCCTGAACGTCAGCGTGCTGAGAAATTGTTCCACCGTAACCTTCAGCAATAGCAGCTACTGCATCACTGTTAGCATCATAACCGAAAGTAGCAACCTTCTTATCCTTAGCCCATGCTGTGAACATTGACATACCCATACCATCGTTATTAGAAATAACTAAGTCAATTTCATCACCAAATGAAGCTGACCATGTACCGATAGCGTTACCTGCAGTCGCAGCATCCCATGTAGCACCTGCAGAGTTCTTCATTTCCTGAGAAGCAAGTTCGCGAACCTTGAAGTCGCCAACCTTACCATCCTTAACTACTGTAGCGGAACCATCTGTGTTTGTTCCTGCTGGAGTAGCGTCAATAGCGCCATCCTTTTCAACAGCTGTACCTAAAGCCTTACGAACACCTCTTGTACGAGCAATAGAGTCGTTGTGACCAACGTCACCAATAGCTAATACGTAACCGATAACACCATCACCGTTACGGTCGATGATATCCTTGTGAGCTGCGATGTAATCAGCTACCATCTTACCCTGTAATTCAGCACCCTGGTTAGCGTCGAAACCTACATAGTAAGTATCCTTGTTGAAGTTTAAAGCATCTTTATCTAACTCACCTGTTGTACTGTTAGATGGCTGACGATTGTACCATACTAATGGCTTATCAGCGTTTGAAACTGATGATTCTGTGTTTGTGCTTCCGCCTTTGTCGCTTGTCTTAGAACCACAACCAACAAGTGATAGTGCTAAAACCGCAGAAGTCATAACCGCAAATAATTTCTTCATAAAAGTTTTTCTTTCCTCCCCTAAATTATTTGGCTTTGAAACTGTGGAAAGCGCTTTCGCGTTTCCGATAAAAAAATCATAACACCATGCAAAATGACCGTCAACGCATATCCACTTTATAAATTCTTAATAATTCACGGTCTTTTTTGTTTATTTTACATAATATGAAAATGAGAAGTTAAAAAAAGCGGCTACGAATAGCCTCTTTTGAAAACATTTAATTTTATACAATTGTCATATTTTTTTATAATAATACTTATTTATTACCGATTAATACAAATAGAATAACAAAAAATAACAATTTAACTTGTGAATATTCTACTTTCTAATTTTTTCAAAACGATATTTTTGTCGTATTTCTGGGTACTTAACGTGATCTACTTCTTCCATAAACATTTCGTACGGTCTAACAAATAATCCTTTATCTCCATACAAAGCTCGATAAACTACTACCCTATCACGAGTTTCAGAATGTATCGCAATACCAATAAATTCATATAGGTATCGCATACTATTTTGGTCAACTGTTTCTCTTTTAAAATGCTGAATGATATCTCCAGGCACAAATTCTCTCATTAGTTAAAATCTCCCCTATTTATATGTATAGCATATCCAATTTATACAATTATTTCTAATTTACACATAAAAACTGAACTACCCAATGGATAATTCAGCTTTATTCCTACTATTGTGCTGATAAATCAATATGAACGATGTAAACGTCACCTTTGTGCTGGTTGCCTTGTTTATCGTTATAAATATCTTGTGCTGTAAGTGAAACATCTGTTACGCCTTCAGGAATTTCAAACACAAGAACACCTTCTTTTGACTCACCTGAAGTTAGAGTATACTCTTTTTCAAATTCTTCGTTGAAGATTGCATCCTTATCATAATAAGAGTGAGGTCCATCTACACCCTTATCATCAGCACTTGTCTTATCCCATTCAAGTAAGAAGTCTGTTGAGAACATCTGGATATCTTGACCAAATGTATTTTCAACTTTAAGCTTTACAGCCACAAACTGCTTACCTGCATCAGGCTTATTTCCACTAATATCTGTAGAAGATAAGAAATCTTCTACTGTGAAGTTAAAGAACATTGTCTCAACTGAATCACCAACTTCATATTCATGATAGCCGTTATCTGAATCTGTTGTTGTATTGTTTTCTGTACCACCATTGTTTTCATTTACAATGTCAGATAATGTCTTTCTTGTACAACCAGCAGATCCAAATGTTACTGCCAATGCCAACAATAATACACTTAATTTCTTCATTTCATTTTCTCCTGTTTCCCCTATTGAATCTATGCAAATCCTTGCATCTGTATATAGTATAACAATAATTTCACAAGAAAATATAGTAAAAAGCGCAAATTCTCTTTGTCAAAAACCATTAAAAGATACAAAAATACGCATAATATCACACCAAAAAAGCAAAAAAGATATAAAAAAAAGCCCCTGACTTTGGACTAATTAAACTAATGGAGCAACTGCTCCAATTTATCCAAACAAAGAACTCTAACTAACTTATAGTTATATTATATACAATTGTAAATTCTTATTCAACAACTTTTTTATTAAATTTTCTAACAGTAAACAAAAACTTGAGTACTGTTAGAATGAACTTTATCTCTTTAAGACTGCTATCATTTTCCCTTGCTTCCTCTGAATATGGTATTAACACTCATTTTTTCAAAATCTACAATAATATGTTGAATGTATTTTCTAACATAAGTTGTAAGTTCTTCTTCATCCAAATTTTCATCCTGGCATCTATATTCCATCTCAGATATTTTCCTTCTTTTCTCTGCAAGTTCGTTGTATCTCGTAAGCAACACTTCGTCTCTTCCGTTTTTTATAACCATATCAAGAACTATATTCATTTCTTCATCAATTTCCTTTAGCTTAGAGCAAGACTTTTTCTGTTCTAATTTAATTTGCTTATCAATTAAATATTTCTTTAATTGTCCCTTAACGCTATCCCTTATTATCTCTTCGCTGATTCGTTTCTTACATTCACTGCATACATAATACTTATATATCTCCCTCTGCTTTGTATGCTTTTTCTTCCTTGAACTACAATCACAAACTAGTGTATGCTTACAACTCTTACATGTAACTTCTCCCTTGAATAGATATTTATATCTTCTGTTTCTTGATTTCAAATTTGCTAGTCTGATTGCTTCTAACTGTGTTTCTTTATCAACAATCGGAGGTATTACATCATCATAATTATTTCCACCAAATACCAGAGTGCCACTATATACTAAATTTCTTACTATTTTATAAATATCATTTTTCTGCCATTTTCTATTTAATACTTTATTTCTTCTATACTCTGATGTTACATTCCATACATTCATACCTTTATTTACGATGCAATCAAATATATTTTTGATAACTCCTGCAGTTTCATCATCAATAATCAAATAATGTTTATCATCTGGGTTTCTTTTATATCCTAGTGGGACTTTCCCTTTGCAATAAAACCCTCTTCTTGCAGCCTCTTCTAATCCTCTTTTTGTTCGCCAGGAGATACTATCCTCTTCCCATTGCGATATAACACCTATAATCATAATAAACATCCTGCCTGAAGGTGTACTTGTATCAATATTCTCTGTAATACTGATCAGTTCTATATGATTTTTTTCTAGTATTTCTATTAAATAAGCTAAATCTTTTACACTTCTAGTTAGACGATCTAGATTATGAATAATTAATGTATCCAATTCTTTTGATTTAATTAATTGAATGATTGAATTCATCTGTGGTCTTTTTAAGTTCTTTGCAGAAACACCACGCTCTTCTTTAACTTCTAATGTATAACTATCCTTCTCATATTTGTATTGACAGTAAAGTTCAATCTTTCGCTTCTGTTCTCCAAGATTGTACCCATTAATCACCTGCAGTTGAGTTGATTCACGAACATATCCAATTATTTTTTTCATACTTAACTATCTCCTTGTTATTGTTGTGTGCCGGCATCAAGCACGCATTCAATTACACCAAGAAAAAATACCAATATTCAATATTCGTATACTGGTATCTTAGTTATGTATTTATAGATTATTTAATTCATATTTTTTTATTTCTTTATATAGTGTAGATCGACTTATCCCTAATCTCTTGCACATGTATTTTTGAGTAATATTTCTTTTTTTATATTCCTTATAGAGTTCCGCAAATAAAAATTTATCTATGCTTGCATGCATCCTTCCTTTATACTTACCATTTCGTTTAGCAACGGCAATTCCTTCAGCTTGCCGTTCCAATAATACTTCTCGTTCAAACTCATTTAATGCAGCTATGATAGTTAGAAATAATTTCCCTGAAGGCGTACTAGTGTCAATTTTCTCTTTCTGAGATTCAAATGCTATTCCTTTTGCATGCATGCTTTCTACTAAATGCAATAAATCCTTTGTTGATCTGCTGAGTCTGGAAAAAGATTCTACTACGATTGTATCTCCTTCTCTAGCAAACTCCAGCATAGCTTTAAGTTGTGGTCTATCCATATGCTTCCCAGTAGCTTTATCTGCATATACTTTTTCTATGTTTAATTCCTTTAACAACTCATCCTGTCTTGCAAGAGATTGTCTTTCAGTAGATACCCTTTCATAAAATATTCTCATTTCTTCTCCTTATCAACTTAACTAAACCGTGTAAAGTCACACATATTTGTTATAATATTTTGGGAGCTATTTTATAGCCCCCATGGAGGTGGTTTTTATAGCCTCAAATTTATGCATGCTGTCTTTAGGTAAAATATTTCTACGACATGGAAACGGTGCAGGTAGTAGTTGTTACATTGCAACTGCTTGTTGCAATAATCCAAATTTGTAGAGAGATATTGAAGACTAAATAGTCTTCGCCTAGGACAGCGTGCAAATTGAAAAGAGGAGTTGGTAGCTCCTCTTTTCCTCTGTCCTTAGACAAAACATTTCTACATCATTATTATAATCTTTACCAAAATATTTTCAACCACAAAGATTTTGCAGAAATAAGCTCGTTCAAATAGGCTATAGTCTATTTGAACACTTTCCTTTTTAAATATTATATGTGTATTTAAGGCATATTGAACACCCTAAATACACATATTTGCTTTTTCCAGAAAATAGATTCTAGAAACACAAGTTATACGTTATTAATTGTATTTTAAACTTGTTGCCGTACTGTTCTTCTCTTTTTCCATCTGTAATCGTTCTCTATCCATCTGTAATCGTTCTCTATCCATCTGTAATCGTTCTTCATCAATTTTATTTTGTGCCTGTGTAGAATTACAACCATTGCAAGTTTGTATACTTGATATAAATAATGGTAGACATTTAATCATGAATTTAATTCTTTTTATTTTCCGAATTATAGATCTTTTTATTTTCATTAAACTTTTCTTCTTTTCCATCTTATTGGCTTCCTCCCTTCTATATTGTCTGTCAGAGCATCAACTCTGGCGTATATATTATGTTAGAAAATGTTAAAAAATTTGTATAAAAGTCAATTTTTTTTAAATATTTAAATCTAAATCACCATTTTCCGCACTCACTTGGATTTGATTTTGTGTGAAATCGATATAATCATTATGCTTTTCTTCTAGTAACTTAAAATCACAGCACCAATTTCTAAAATATGGATTGCCTTCAATTTGCTTTCTGTATACCACTGCTGCTTTGCGTTTTATCTTTTCAGAATTTCTTCTAATATATATTTGTTGCAGCAACATCATCCTATTCTTAGGTATGGACTGATCCGATAAATCTACTAGTGTCAACTCTGTCCCTGGTACGGGAATCATATTATTTAGAAGTAAGTAGCCTAATTTATTATTATTGTTACCATCCTCATGTAAATAAATTGTTATTTGTTGACGGTTTCGCATTCTTGCTTCTTTATTTGGTTTATAACTTGATAATGGAACAAAGTATAAGATTCCATCAGTTGTTTTCAAAATAGTACCAACATACGTTCCACCTTCTGCACTATTATGTGAGGAAACTCTAGAATCAAACTGTTGTAGATAATTCAAATACCGATCTGATACTTTATATAAATTTATTATATTTTGCATATATATATTCTCCTTACGTAAAAAAATCCCACTGATAATCAGTGAGATATTTTTCAACTTCCTACTGTGGCTAGGACTCTCCATATTTTGTCAACTTCCTACTGTGGCTAGGACTCTCCATATTTTGTCAACTTCCTACTATGGCTAGGACTCTCCATTAATACGCCGTTATAGTAACATATTTTTAAATATGTTGCAATGCCCACCCACATTAGATAATAGCCTTATTACTATTCACTAGCATCTTTAATAATACCTGGTTGTACTCTAATTCATCATCCTTATGTGTCCATGGTTTGTGCAAGATCGTCCATCTACCATCTGTTGCAACTCCCATGACTCCAATATACTTTGCTTTCTTCAGGTAGTCTTTGTATCTATCATTGATTACCTTTTCTTTTTCTAATGGAATCACTATAAATGACTTATGACAGAAACGGCTATTTTCTTCAGCTTGTGCTATAGCCTTCTTAATATCATCCAGTTTGAACTCGAAGGATACAAATTGGATTGCTGTTTCCTTTGTTGTTTTGTTTTCTACCAATTCTGCAGTAAGCAGATCTACACCACCATGTCTCGCAACACTCTCAAATTGACTAGCTAGAATGTTTGTTCTGTATTTATATTTATCCCAAAACGCTTCTTTTAAGCGTACTTCTTCTACAAACTTTATTGTATTCATTATGACTTCTCCTTATTTTGCAGCACCTAATCCAAATCCTGCAGTAGGAATCAATGATTGTTTCTCCTGCAGTTGTTCAACACCTGTTTTTAACTCTGCAGATAACTGAGGATCACCAGACAGTAGGTCTTTCTTACTATCAAATGCATCACTAATCTTTTGGTCTGCATCATAATGCTCTTGAACGTTATACACTCTAACATTACGTAATCTTCTTGTTTCTCCAGGAACATACTTCTTCTTATTCTTGTAGAAGGAATACTTCTTATAATTACGCATTCTGAAGATGTATGCCTTCTTTCTTGCACTGATAATGACTGCATCACCCATAGATAATTGCTGTAATTGATCCGTAGAAATAACTGGAGCTTCCTCATAGGAACCTTTATCAGATTTCCACACAAGCTTCTTACCACTCATGGCTGAAATACGCTTGATCGTATCCATATCCTTACCATATAGGTAAATAAAGTTCGCTGAGTTATTTTCTATGATTGATTCAACATCCCTACCATATATTTCAGAGAACTGATGTAGATCCTGAACAACCATGAATGATCTAAATCCTGCAGAACGGCTAAAAGTCAAAATACCTTTAATATTTTTTAATGCTGGAAAGTTTCCAAATTCATCAAAAATCAAATTACACGGTACTGGCAATCTCTTTTTGCCTGTCTTCTTTTGTTGCTCTTCAGTTAATTGCATCAGTAATTGGAAGGTCTGATTAATGATCAAGGATACCAATCTATAATATGTGTCCTTTTCACCATGAACGACTATAAAAAGTGCTGTCTTCTTTCTTCCAATATCCGCAACATCAAAGTCTGATTTTGCCATCATTCGTAAGACAGTTTCATTCAAGGTAACGTCCTTCATCTTATTTTCAAATGAAGTAACAATAGAACCTCTTTCCTTATCTCCAGTACTCAAGAATGCCATCAATTTCTTATAGGATTCATCTGTCTTCTTACGCTTTCTCTCTAACAAGAATTTCAACTTTGGAACTTTCATAATGGTTGCACCTGCTTTAACCAATACTGTTTCCATTCCTGATCTATATGTTGCCATTACGGACTTGAAATTTATTTCCTCATCCGGAACAGGTTCTCTTTTCTTACTTTCTGGATTATAGGACTTTTCCTCTAATAGTAAAAACACGATTCCCTGGAACAAACTAGAAGCCTGGTCATTAAAATGTGCCTCATTGTGTGCCTTTGGATCATAAAAGAACTGATCTGCAAGTTCTCTTAAAAACATAGCTGCTTTAGAATAGTCAAACTCTGGTGCGTAGTACTTCATATACTCTAACAATTCATTCTCTAGCCTTTGTTTTTGTAGCCCTTCAGCAGCGTTTATTTTATCCAGGTATTCTTGGATTTTTGCAGTGTATTCTTCCTTGCTCTCCAGGTATTCTTTCTCTGCCTTTCGATAAGAATCAATAACAATACTTAATGGAGAATATCTATCTCCTTCCTCTGGGTGGATATAATTAATTACCCTTACATCATATCCATCTGAAAGTAGTTGTTCTTTATGTTCATAAAGTAACTCTCCCTTTGGATCGTTAATAATCATGGATTCCCCTGTCATACGTAAGGCATCAATCATTGGATTTACAAAAGAAACAGTCTTACCAGCATTGGATGAAGCATTGATTATTGCATGATTATCACCTGCATCAACATAGAGTCTGTTCCATTTAACAGCTAACGGAATACCACCTCTAAAATTCGTTTTTTTACCTGCTATTTCATAAGTCCTGATTGTGTTTTTACGGTGCTTATCAGAAACCTTTAGAATCGTACAACATTCATTCCAGAATCTTCTAAACGGGTCTAGCACATGATCCAACCAAATCAATATGGATCTTGTTTTCAAATGTCCTGTATTATCATATTCAAGTCTCTGACTATTTCTTTTTATCTCTCGCCAATTAGCAACATCGGAAAACTGTTTCTTCTCCTGGCTCGTCAATGCTCGTTTAAGTTTCCCTTTTGCTCCATGTCCGCTTCTTCCAAAGAAGGTAGCATAAAAGATCTGGAAGGTCATTAGTCCAATCAATGCTCCTACTACCTTCAGCAATACATAATCCTCACCAAGAAGAAGGAACCTATAATCAAAAGATACTTGTGGATCATGGGTAACTCCTAAGTGAATTACCTGGATTGCTAAAAAGAGAATTCCCATCGCTGCAGTGATTGATAGAAATAAAAATCTAATAATCTTTCCCATTGCTTACCACTCCGTTTCTAATTCTTTATCATTATTCAGATACGCTTCAATCTCTCGATTGATTAGCCCTGTCGCTACACTAAGCTGAGAAGAGTTATACATATACTTAGCAGCTTCACTCATCTGTTTACCTGAAGAAATAACCGGCTTCTTAATCTTTACCCCAAGATTCTTCTCCACGGTCTCTTTAAATCCAGCCTTATCATGTGTCTTCAAGTAGTTGATTGCAGGAAGGCAACCCATCTCTGCAGCAACTTTGATACATCTAAAGCCATCAATTTTATTCTTGTTACACATGTCCCCTTTTACTTCATGAATTCCATATGAGTATGTAGCCAGTGGATCTCCATGTGTCATTCCAACGTACAATGTATCCATTCCTGCAGATGTCCTATCCAGTTTGAACTGTGCCTTTGCCAGGAGAATATAATCTTTTGTGTATCCATTCCTGATGGCTTGCTTTGCATATTTGACTGTCTTTAGTGGATCAGTGATTCCACCTTCACCATAGAAATACATTTTTGCTAATCTATGTGAAACCAATGCATTTAATTTAGAATCTGTAATTTTATTTACCAATCCTTCAAGTGTTTCTATGCATCCATGTAAAAAGGAATGATTCACCTTTTCACCTTCTGAATTGACATGTTCTAATTGTCTCTTCACTTCCAGGTACTCTTTCCATTCTGGATTATTACTGTTCTTTTCTAGTAAAGGTACTTCTGCCTTTTCAAATTGTCTTTCTACAAATGGCTTATCCAATCTTGCACTCTTATAATTGGCAGCTCGCATGTCTTTAATCTGATCCAAAATAATGTTGGCAATTTGTTTATGTAGTTTTTTGATTTCAGTATCTTTAATAGTTGCTATATCCGTACCTGCAGCTTTATCCATTGTTTGTGAAAGAGTATCTAGTTTTTCTAAGAAACTTTTATACATATCTTTGAGTGCATCTGAGTTTAGAAACTCCTCTGCAATCTCATCCAACTTCTCTCTATATGGCATCATCTGATAAGAACCATATTGCATACGTCCGTATCTAGGTAACACTGTAGCAAGGTCTAGAACATTCTTGATTTTTGTAAAATCATAATTGCGAGTTGCACGTATAAGTTCTCTAGTTTCTGCATCTTTATTTTTAAAAAAACGTTCTGGATCAATAGCAGTATTTTTAAAAAACTCTTCTCTCAATCCAATTTCTTTTATGATAATTGCTTTTAATTTTTTTAATTCTGAAAGAGTAAGTTTACCTCTATCCCTTGTCTTATTTTTTTCAAGATAGCACACATGCATATGTGGATGTTCTGTATTCTTATGATAGTTTTCCCACCACAGCATATTGCTTGGTCTTAATCCAATCTTCCTGAAAAACTCTGGCATGATTTTAGAAATCATGGTTGCATAATCTTTTTGACTATGTAATCCACACTTCTCTGCATAGTCATATGATGGTAAAGAAATTACCATGTCCCAAACAATATCCCCATTCTTTTTAAATGATGATTTACATGCTTCAGCAAATGTAGAAATATTATCTACAGAAAAATCTCCCATTGAAGTCATGGTCAATCCATCTGCCGCTTCTTGTCTGAAAGTGTACCCAAAGAATCCATCATCACGCTCAGCATAATACTCTTTATCTGGCTGCGTTGCCTCATCACGTTGCGTATATTCTAACCATCCACCTTTTCCAAATAATGTATCTTGTGTGATGATTCCTTTGAACCTAGAGTTCTTTGGAGCCTGACTTCCTAATTGAAAGAATCTAACTTTATCTATTTCAACCGGCATCTGTCTCAGCTACTTTCTCTTGCTTTTGCTTGGCAGGTCTATCTAATATTTTTTTCAAATCCTCTTCCAAAGTATTTTGTTTTTTGATTGCTTCAGCTTCAATATCTTCAATCTTTTTTCTAATACGATTTAATTCATTAAGTTCACTTTGTACTCCATTCTTTTGAGAAGTATACTCATTAATTTTTTTAGAAAGTTGTGCTATCTTTTGTTCTCTTTTCATAATTTCACTTAGTAATTTTTGCTTATTCATTTTCGTTTTCCCCTTCACTTTCTGTTCTTATTTTTTTGAATCACGTTGTAAATCTTGAATAGATTTTACTAAAGAAATAATTCTTGAATCAGCCAAATCACGATTTACTTTTGTTTCAATTTCATCTTCAAAATCATATCGTCCGTTAATAAATTTCAACGCAAACTCTGCTGGTTGCTCTTGGAAATTTAATGTTCTTGAAATCACCTGAACATATAAAAGTAACAGACGAATGTCATACCATTGCTTCCCAAGATCATCATTCAACTCACCAAAATATTTTTGAAATAATTCATCCATGACTTTAAACATCATCTTAACTTGTGGATCATTTTTATATTCATTTGTATTCTGTATGTAATAATTATTGATTGCTTGTTCTACAATTTCTGTTCTCGTTAATGGTCTTCTATTTTCAGAAACTGCTAATTTATAATCCATACTTTCTAACAAATCTAATTGAGATTTTGTATCATCTCCCAATCGAAAAGCCACTACATTTTTTGCCACAATCACATCACCTTCCTATCATTTATTTTTTTATTTTTCTTAAAAACTCAAATTATTTTTGCGAAAAAATAACTACGAAAAAAGCGTTTACGAACGTATTACGAAAATAAAAAAAGCGTTTACGTCGTATTACGATTTGTAATACGAAAAAATCCTTTAAAATAAACGAATTGCTCGTTGAGCAATTGCGTAACACCAAATTTCGTAATACGAAATTCCTTATCTTGCTTTCCAGACAAATAGAGCGTTTTTTGCGAATTTGGCTGGAATCATCGATTGAAAACCACGAGTATCCATTTATATGAGATACGAAGTGGTGAACCAATATAAACACGAGCAAAAAACTATTACCAAGAATCTTTTTGGTAATTTTTTTGTGAAGTGTTGCTACGTTTTTACTGCCGTGCGTAACGTCAGCCAAGGAAATTATCTTGGCTGGGTGGAGCCGGCAGTCTTTGGGGCAAATTGCCCCAAAGCCATCACTCCACTAACGCATAATTTAATAACGACATATCATCATCTTCCATGTAGAAGTCATATAACCTGTTCAATCTGTCATCATCTTCTACATCCGTTTCAATTGAAATTATCGCTTTGATAAATTCACGATGGCTCTTATCAATCATTAGTTGAAAGAGTGATTTCATAACTAAGTAATCCATATGTTCTCCTTTTCATCTGATGTTGTTGTGGGAAGATTGCTCTTCCCACATCCAACAACTATTCACCATCTAAAGTTTCCTGTACATCATCTGTAACAGGCGATAATGTTTTGAGATATGCTTCATAGAGAACTTTGAAGTCTGCGCTTCTATCAGCAGTCTTTTTGAGTTGGTCTTCATACTTTAACTCTGCCATCTTTTCATCCATCAACTCTTCAAGTTTGGAACGTTCAGAAATTGCTTTTTGCTTTACAAGATACTCTGTAACATCAACTGTGCAAATGACATCTTCAAGACACTTGCGTTGATAACCGGTAAGTGCTTCAAGTTCACTGACTGGTTCCAAGACTGTAGCAATCGCAAATTGTTCACCATAAGAATGGACAACTGCAACAGCACCTTTCTTTAGTTCCTTTGGACTGATGAAGATACGTGTTTCGTCTTCATCGTAGTTGATAATGAATCTGTAGTAGTGTTTCATGTGGAATTCCCCATCTACCTTTCGGTAGTCTTTCTAGTGCCACCCTTGGCACGACTACGCAAGAGCATAGACAAGTGAAACATTGAAGAGCCAAGCCAATGAAATGTGATTGACTTGCGTAGCCCTTGAACATTTTGAACTTGCAAGCACAGAGTGCGCCGTCCTTGACAGCTGGCTGTCACAGGATTCAAAAAGGTCAAGGGTCAATCCATGAAATCAGGCTCGTAAATGTGCAACGCCAAGAGATAAAAAACAAAGGACAGCAAAGCTGCTTGATAGAGTTTCGTCAGAAACTCGTATCCTTGTTTTGTATCTCGTCTATGCGATAAGGTCGGAGTGCCAAGGGTTGAAAGATAAATCAGAATTCATCTAGCAGTCTGTTTGCTAAAACAGATTGCTTTTAAAAAAGGAAGCCTGAGCAGAACACATTCTGCGAAGGCATCCATGCAGTTAAAGCATTTTAAAAGCAGCACACAAGACCTGAATGGTTGAGTGTGCTGCTACGTATCCATGTAAAATGATTCTTTATTTAATCACTAGTAAATGAAGCTGCTGAGGTTATTAAGATTATTATCAAACTCCAAAACAAGCATAAATAATCAACAAATCCCGCAATTCTGAGATCACCTGTACTAATCAATTCAGAAATTTTATAGATATACCAAACTCTAGTAATCAATACGAACCAGATTCGAGTGAAAATATTCCGTACTATCCATGATTTAAAGTATTGCATAAGAATGTCCTCAGGCATCCCATCGCTAAAAAATTTATTTATAATCAACTTAACCAAAAGATACAATCCACTAATACCGGCAAATAAAGTAGCGAATTGAGTAAAACCACTTCCATATATCTCAGAGAGAAACTGATATATAGCCTCAATTATATCTAGAGGTATAACCATTAAAATAAGCTTGCATATCCAACTCACAATTTTCTCAATGCCAGGAAATTGCTTTTTATAAAACAATCCAATCCCAAATAATATCCAAATGTGTAATGCACCCTTCTTTGAAAAAAAATCATAACCTTTTTTTAAAAACGCTGTAATATCCATCTTAAGAATCCTCCTTATCTTTAATTTACACTATATCTTTCCATACAAATGATACATATTTAAAAATTTTAGATTTCATAGTACGTATCTCATTTTCCCACATAACGCAATACTCCATCCCAATTTGAATCCCAATATAATCCACTACAGATTTCCTTTCCTGATGAATCACCATTAACTCCATCCCAGTCCCAATGCGCCCCTAGATCAAGTCCATTTCCAAGGTAGATTTCTGTATGTTCTGTTTCATTCAAAAGGATATCTCCCCTTTTTAGATTGGAACGTCCGCTAATAACAGCTTCATTAGAAATATCTCCTAACTCAGATCTAGGAATCCATATCCAATTTCCCGCATTGGTAAATACCAATCGCATTGAGTGTGTGGAAGTAATTGGCACATTAAATCCACCTGCATATCTCATTGCTGAACAGATCAATGAAGAGCAGTCATAATTTGGATTGCCATTTCTAGTTGCCTGAGAATAACCATGGCTATCATCATTGGCTATTTGTGTCATCCATGCAATTGCCCTTTCAACAGGCTCACCTACTGGATCGTTGATTCCTCTTTGTCCTCCAGGTATTAACGCAACAGCCAGTGATTTTACATTTGTTGATTCATCTTCACTCATTTTGAAACCATATCTTGATTCAATCTCTTTCAAGCACTCTTGTGAATCTGCATCTTTGAAGATTTGCATATACGCTGCATAATCACCATCGCTTACGATAAATTCACCTGTTGTCTTGAAATAATAAAATGAGACAGATTGTGCAAGATAATATGAGCGATAATCAGAAGGCTTATACTTAGATATACCTTGGTATTCCGGACTATTTATCCAGGCTTTTACACTTTCTTCTATGCCTTCAATATCTGTATTTCCATTCAGACCTTTGAAGAAGGATACGATTGCATTCGTAGCAGTCACTACAGGCTGTAGAACGGTGCCAATTGCCATTATAGGTACCATTCCTATCATCATAATAAGAAAGCCCGTACAAACCCATTTAAACAGCTTCTCAAAGGATATCTTCATTGTGGTTACTCAACTCCTATTTCTTTTAATTCTTGATCAGTAGCGATGATTTGAATCGGTATTCTTCTGTTGCCGCAAATAAAGATTGCTTGTCCTAATTGGAAATTCTGCAGATAAGTAATTTCATTACTATTGAAGTTGCATAATTTCAATACGTCATTACATGCATCTTTATCTAAGTACATGACGATCTTATATGTAGAGTTGTTAAAAATCGCTTTACCGTGCGTGATGATCCTGTCATCTGCGAAGTCTCGTGGTTCTTGTGTACCAACAATCATCATACAGTTATACTTTCTGGCACGTCTGTAGAATTGAGCAATCAATGGTGCTGTAGAACCTTGCAGAATCATTGTGTGTGCCTCGTCAATGATGAAGGCTGACTGGTCATTGTTATCCAGGCATTGATCCCAGGAGAACTTGAACATAATGTGATTTAAAGCTGCACTCAGATTAGAAGATGCGTTGAATAATGCTTTTGTTCCAAAGGCAATAATCTGTCTTTCTGGATTTGTAAATGTAACTGTTGTATGACCAACAAAGTAAACACTCCATTCAACCATGATACGCTGCATCTTCATTCTTAAATCCATCAAGCGATCCAATTCAACTCTAGCTGCAGTATCTTCTTTTAACTCTTTGATTCTCTCTTCCAGGCATTCATTAAATGTCTCGAATGTAGGCATATCTTCATAGTGAAGTCCCTTAAAGCTTGCAAATTGTCCATTCTCATCTCTTGTAATACCAACTTTCGCATATGCTCTAAATGTAATATCACCAGTGAAAGTTAAAGTATCTTCAGAAATATTTGGATATAAGAATTGTAATACCTGGTTAATATCTTCAATGACATTGTAGATAGCAATTTCAGTATCATACATCTTCTCATCTCCATCTTCTTCCTCTGAAGTAATCTTCTTCAGGTCAAAGATGTTGATGATATTTCCTTTTTGTCCCCAAGCAACATAGGTTCCACCATATTTCTTGGTAAGGTTTCTATTCTTATTTTCTGGATCAATCCATACAATACGGACTTTTCTCTTTATGAGGTCTCTGATAAGAAGTCCCATTGTAGTACTCTTACCTGAACCAGACTTACCAACAACAACCATATTGCCATTGATACGTTGTGTTAAGCGAGCATCACTCTTATGTGTGTTATAGAAGAATGGATCAAACATGATGATTCCCTTATTCTGTAGCTCACATCCTAACAGCATCCCTTTTGGATCTTTCAGTGTTTCAAAAACGTATGGCCATAGTCCTGCAACACCTCTAGAAGGTAGTAAGAAGCCAAAGTTCTGCTCAACGATGAACGGAGACTTTGCTTTAAAGAATAAAGGACAGGATATACGTAAAACAGCTTCTTCTAAATATCTTGCATCTGCAAGCATGAAGCCTATGCTACGCATACGTTGTTTTATATCCTTCACCATTCCTCTTAAACTCTGCAGATCGTCTGCATATACAGATAACACCATAATGACATTATGTGTTCTATCCGTATCACGTAGGATTTCCTGAATATACTCATCCAAAGATGCTAGGTCATTTTGCAGATGTTTTTTGACTTGCGGATCCCTTGTTTGGTAATACTTTCTTTCCTTTTCCTGGTACTCCATTTTTAACCCTTTAGCAATGCTTTCATCTGCAGTATCCGTTGTCATAAATAACTTGATATTTGGATTATTTACATAATCGCAAAGAATACCAAGACCGTATCCCTGTGGTAATCGCTTTATCAAGATATTAGATACGTATTTCTCGCCTATCATGTAATGATCAGGCTTTAATGAGAAACAAAATGGTGCCATTCTCGATTGTCTGATCGTACTAATCTCTGGAATGAGATTTTCAATAGGTGCATCTCTTGCATCTAATAATGGTTTTGTATTATCTACCAACTCATATTGATCTTCTGTAGCATTATATTCCATTTCGACATTTTCATATGAGAATATTCCTCTGGAATAGTAGTAATCTGGCACTGGGGTATTTTCAAAGACATATGCAATGTAGTTATAAAAATCGAATTCATTCAGCTTCGTTGGCTGGAAGCCAGCAACAGAAAACTCATTAAACAATTCCCAATAATTTTTATCCAACTCTTTTGGATCGCTAGAACGGATCATGATAAAGAAATTTAATTCTTTATATGCATCACAGAAGCTGTCTAATTTGTCGATATCTCCATCCATCATTGTCTGAATAATACGGTCATCTTCCATTCTCTGTCCTTCAATTATCTGATCAATATATGATTGGACATCAACTTTTGTTAATACAAAGCTGTAATACATTTTGAAGCGTAACTTATTCAAACAAATTCTCAGTCTATCGACATGTCGAACTTGTTCCTCATAATCATCTAAGAAAATATCATGCGGATTGACTTTAATACCTCTAACCCACGCTTCCTTATTCCCATCCTTCAGCATGATATAGTCTTCTCCAACTTCACGGATATTCATCCAATCCATTGTAGTATTTACTTTTTTCCGCAAAGTTTTTGTATCCTTCTTTGCTTTTATCAGCCTATCTTTTTGTTTCTTTTCTAGGCTAGTTAGTTTTCTTATTTTATTCATAGCTTAGCTTCCTCATCTATTGAACTTCCACCAGTATTTTGATATTCTCCAGCACTTACCCATACTTTTCTTGTACGGTTAAATAAAAAGAGTACATGTAGATACTCTAGCCAGTTGTGATAGATTCCATAAGGCTGAATCAGCATATAACCAATACCTGCAGGAAGTGCCAATAGCACGATTACAACTGCACTTCTTCCTTCCAGTGCAGATAAATAAACATACATGAAAAAGAAAGTACTAATAATACCTGCAGCAAATATCATTAGATCCAACTTCCTATATTTTCCTAAAACCAATTTTCCACTTTTAAAAGGTGCTGGACTATTAAATCTCATTCGTTACTACCTCCTTTAGCTGCATCATACATTCTATGTGCTGCTCTTGCTGCAGTAACAACATGAGACTGTCTACTCTGGATCATTCCACCTCTTGTACGTGTTTGAACAGGTCTAGATAAGCGATTTGCTGACATCTGATATAGACTTGATCCAGCCTGATTTACCATACGTCCAATTCTGCTATTACTATTCATATCTGCAATTCTTCTTGCAATAGAATTTCCGTCTGTTGTCATTCGTCTAGGTGTACCTTCACCATCTCCACTTCCCAATCCACTTATCATGGATGGATTTACACTGCTTTGTGGCATGTTAGAGTCATCTAATCCCGGTACTCCACCTGCTGTTACCTGGCTTGGGGCAATTTGCCCCAAAGGACTAGTGCTGCCACCTTCAGAACCATTTGTATTTCCGATTCCTGCTAGGATGCCTCCAGAACCTCCCGTAAGACCACCTAAAGCTTCTCCAGCTGAATGTAGTAATCCAGTTCCACCTGCTAAACGTCCGCCTCCATAAATGGCACCAGCGCCCATTGTAAGAGCCGCTCCTGCAGCCATACCACCAATACCGCTCATTGCAGAAGAAATCATTCCTAATGATTGCATCTGTTGGAATGCAGTGCCTACACCAACATCTCCTCCAAGCAACTGTGCAATACCAGTAGGTGCATTCATTACTGCAGATAAGGCACCGATGAAGAAGATTACTTTTGCTAGTGCAGAAATTGGAACGGCTGGTGTTACAGCCAATACTAAAATCACCAGCATCATCTGATAAAAGTTGGTTAAGAAATCAGCTAAACATAATTTCCACCATATCGAGAAGGTATTATTGTCTGGATCAAACATTCCAGAAAATACCCATGGTGAAATCAGGATCTTCAATAGAAGATTAATAATTCTCTGTGCAACTTGTATTCCTATAAACACAAATAAAAAGTCTGCCACACCAGCAGAGACTCCAGCAAATACAATATCAAAAGCAGACGGATAAATTAGATAAGCATCTTTTGTTGCATTCAGCTTATTGATGTCAATCGTATCTAATTTAACTTCAGAAACATCACTTCCACCATATCCTGCAGCAACCATTATTGATGATGGTTTTGTATTCTCATCAAAACCTGTAATCAATGAGCCTATGCTTTTTGTTAATCCACTTGAAATACCAGAGACTCCTTTAAAGAACCCTGGCATGAGTAAGATAACAATTCCTAAAATAGCAAACTTTTTAAATACGTCCGTTGGACTAAACTTTAGAATCTTTTCTTCATCCGTTATTGTCTGTAAATAATAAAATACAAATCGAATGATGATTAAAGAACCTGTTAAAACAAGCAATCCAGTCCACCAATTCCAAATAAAATCAAAATTTCCTAGATTCAATCCTATTAATTCTTTTAAGATTTTATAGATTTGATCCATTAATTCAAATGAGAATTTACAGAAGAACCAGATCATATTTCTAATCATGTCCAACAGCATATCTCCTGGTTTCATTTCCTCACATCCTTTCTGTTTAAAAACTTGGGGCAAATTGCCCCAGACTCTTTAAAGTCCAAAAACTTTCATGATCGCTGATAAGGCTTCAACAACAACTGCACCAGTAACAATCTTTACAACTAACTTTGACCATGGTTTCTGTTCTTGCTCAGCTTCATCTTTTCCTGTCCATTTGATATAAACCCAAATGCTTGCTGCTAAAGCCGCTAAAGGCACAAACCATAATAAGAAACTTGTTAATGGCTTGAAGAATGTCTCTACAAGTGATTTAGCTGCTCCTTCATTGAATGTTAATCCTTCAGCATGCGTAGTCATTACGTTCAATGCTGTTACAGATACTGTAGTAATTGCTGCAGATACTTTATGTCTAATATTCTTCATGTTATTTTCCTTCTTTCTAATTAAAAACTTATTCCTTCATCTTCAAAGCCCATCCCCACGATACCTTCATTCATAATGCTTGCATCACTGGATAATACTTCCTGGTTTTCATGTATTAATCTAAAGCCAGCATTGATTAGAATTGCATCTCGTAAGGTTTCATATGTAGCACTCTTTTCTTCTTCAGAATCACCCTTCTTATATGCATCGAACTTATCATTAATCCAGTCCTGATGTTCATCTAGACATCTATATTCCATCTCAGATACTCTCTCATTTAAAAAATCATCCTTGATTTTCTCCTGAATGTATTTGGAATAATCCTGTTGATTTTCCTCTTGCAACTTTTCCTGGTGTATTTTCTCTCTTGCAATCGGTGCCTGTTCTTGGACATAATCACTAATCTTTTCTGCATCTTTGATTGCTTGAAAAAGAATCTTTGGATCATTTTTTAATATTTCAATCCAAGATTGAATATACGCTTTATGATTATCTAATAGTTTAGCTTCAGTTGGCATATGTAGATCTGCAAAAAGAATAGATGATGCAATCTCTGCTCTTAGTTCTTCTTCCGCATATTCAGCACTTCCAAATCTTCCACTCAAATCCCTATTCAAGCGTTTTTCTGCTCCAGTAGAGTGTGCCGTTTCATGCAATCGTGTCGCATAATAATCCGCAATAGTTTCAAATGAATCCTTTGTAGGTAATACGATCTTGTCATCTTTCACACTATAGAATGCTCTATCACCATAATGGTTCAATTCAACACCCATTGTTTTTAAAGCTTCATCACAAAACTCTTGTAAAGCAGGCATAGATACTGTGTGTTCTCTTCGCTTAGTACGCTCAGGTACACCTTCTATACATGAGTAGTTAAATACTGTATAGGTACGTAACATCACCGCATAGTTCTGTGCTTCATTTGGATCATCGCCAACAATCTTTGCATATTCCACAAAATCAATAGTTTGTTTTGTTTCACGATTAATCATCTTGGCTATTTCAACCGGCACTCCTTCAGAACCTTTTTTTAAGTGCCATTTTTGATTAGGATGATATTTATTATCCTTATCAGCAATCTGATTGAATGTAGCCCATCTAGTATCTTCATACCCTCTTTTAGTCGCAATGTATTCCAGCAGTAGGTAATTAATTCCTCTATACCTTGTTTTTGAAATAGGATTTTCTGGTCGTGAACCTTGCCATGTCTTTTCCCAAGGGATCACGTTTTCTTCTAATGATTTTAGATAAAACTCCGCAAGCTGCTCTCTTGTCTTCGTAACAAACTTTTTATTTTCTGACATAGAACAGGATCTCCTCATCTGGATTTTCTTCTAATAGAGATGACTCTTCATCATCTTCATTGATCGTCTTCAATAATTCTTTGAAGTCATCCTCTGTCATCTCGACCTCTTGTCTTTTCTTCATCTATTACTTTCCTTTCCTGGGGCAAATTGCCCCAAATCTTTTAAAATCACTTATAACTAATCTGATAAAATCTCTAAACACATGACATAAATCAACTCATCAAAAGAAATGATTTGTTGTTCTATACCATTCTTGATGGTGTATTTACTATATTTTTTATCTTCGATGATTAGACTATTTAATTCAGCCTTATCTACTTTCGCTTTTGAAAGATTCAAAATTACATAATAACCTTCATATCTAGAACCTTTTGGAAAATATACTTTATACTCTCGTCCATCCAACTTCATTGGATCAACTTTTATCCGTAGTTGATTAAATCCCTCCTGCATCCAAATCTCCTATCTTTACCATTATCTTTGCGATTTCCATTGTGATTCTTGAAATGAGATCATCTGTAACTACTTCAAAGTTTCTCTTTGGTGTCGCATATCCTTGAAATACCATATCTGGATACTTAAGAATCATTAACACTTTATCTTGGATTGCTACCTTGTAATACAATCTCTTATTGTGAATTACTGATTCTAAGCTTTGAATCTTATACCGTTCTATTCGATGGATTGCATCTCTAGCATCACCTAGATAAATAAAATTACAGCACTTTTCTAAAATAGGAATTCCATTGAAGAAAATATCAAAAGTAACATTATTCTGTTCCTTTGTATTTAGTTCAATCGTTACACCTTTTCTCAATAACTTTGAGAATCTACTTTCCATCGCTTTTTTTAACTCAGTCACTGAGCTATAACTGGTACTGAACTCATTTTTTATTGAAGAAATCTGACTATAATAAATTAAATCAATCCCATTCTTATCACCAATCGTGTACCAGTATTCATATATCATTTCCTCACATCCTTTCTCTTTAAAAAACTTGGGGCAATTTGCCCCAAGCATTCTTAATCAAAATCAATATCTATATCTTCATCACAATAAATATCAGTATCCAAACATTTATCAGTATCCAAACATTCATAATCATTTTTTATTATAATTTCAGAATTGAGTGGTCTATCTGTATAAAATTCATTTTCAATTTGTTCAATTCCCTCCGGAAATAATGCGGCAGTTGAAAATAAATAACTCGTAGATGTTTTGTCCATCTTTTTTATACTGCAAATATAATTAGCAAATTTTTCCCTAATTTCATCTTCATTATCTTTAATGAATTCATCTTGTTCCTTCGGCAATGTATTCTGTATTTCAATTACACTATCTAGTGGTACAAATAAACTTTTTTCAAAATCCAATCCTGCTCTTTTAAAATGAGGATTATCTGTTTTAAAAGGTGTTTCAAATATTGCATTCGGAGTTTTTTTCCTACCTAAATTAGACCTTAATGGTATATACCAACTTGTTTCTTCATCATATAAACCAACATAGCTTCTGGTAGATTTATTTAATAGCTGCTCGCTTCCAGTTCTTGCTATAGTCTCTGCAATAAAATTTTCATCTATTCTAACTATTTTCATTATTGAAATTTACCCTTTCATCTAATATAATATCTATGTAAGAAGAACAGGCAGAACAAGCCTTGATTGTTCCATTAGGTGAGACTTCTTACTTTTTTATTTCTTATTAGACAACAAAAGAGAAATTTCATGTAATTTTACAATCACATGAGAAATCTCTTTTTTATATCTTTTATATTTATCAAACGATTTCTTCTTCGGGAAATCCACCCTTGTTACACTTCTGATGTTTCAAAGACTTATGCTTCTTCCATTAACTCTTCAATGTCTTTTTCCTTTCTTTTAATACTTTTTTCAGTACCCTTATAGTCACATTAATCTTGTAAGATTACACATGCATCACTCGTATATAAGGGTTTTTCTTTTATGTTGCTGAATTTATACCATATATTAGTCAACCCACGAACACCATGCTTGCAATATTTATATCCAGCCTCTTTCAACTTCGCAATTTCGTTTTTGTCATATGGAATGATATATCCTATAAAGAAACAATCTTGCTCTTTCCCTTTTACATATTCTTCTATCATTCCTAACACTTTCCCAGCCTCAGTATATGATGATAAATATTTATAATATGCTCTTAGTTTAAAAGCATTTATATACTTCAGATCCATTGCCTTAAATAAGAGCTTTTTCTGTATTGCTCTAAAATTTGATGAATGATTAGTCTTCCCTTCCATCATATACTGCACATGATGTGTTGCTTCGTGGATCAAAACGGATAATAATAGATCCTCATAATTCTCACCATTTAAAAGCATTTCTATCGTCCTTGTTTGTGTATTATACGATGCTCCTTTTGACTTCAGAGCTTTCTTTATATACTGCACTCTGAACTTCAAATAATCTTCTACTCTTTGATCATGTTTATATGCCTCTCTTATTACAGTATAGAGTTTTGATTTATAAGTAATCTCACTCATCTTTTCACATCCTTTCTCTTTAAAAAACTTGGGGCAAGTTGCCCCAAGCATTCTTAATCAAAATCGATTCCATCATCTTCCATAGATACATTCTCCAATAAAGATGAATTACTATCTTCTATGATTACATCTTCCTCTACAGGCATTACAACCTCTTGTTGTGTTTCTATCACTTCTAGTTCTACTGATGTTGTATCTTCTATTTGACTTTTGCTAGATGCCTTACTATAATCAACCTTAGAAAAAGCATCTGTTGTTTCTTGGGACAATTGTAAGTCCGCAGAAGATTCAATAGATGCTTTTGTTATTTCACCAGTGGTTGAAGGTAATTCGTTTTTTTCTACTTGATTATGTACAACAGATGGTATATCATTTGTGTACAGAGATAGTATGTCTAGGGGCAATTGGAGCCCTCGAGAAGCTACCTCTCTTTTTTTATCTGGATTTATCCAGACTTTTTTATTTTGCTCTATCGCATTATTTAAATAATTCTCAAAGTTCTTTTTATCGTAAATGCTAGCGACTTCATTAACTTCCAGATAACCTTTTCCCTGATTTTTTCTTATAACTGCAATTATTGGATATTGCTCATTATTAAATTTATCTAATAAGAATACAATCGAATCATCTCTATCTTTAGACTCAACACCAAGCAAAGTATTTTCTAACATTGTATCTGCATTAACAAGAACAGATACTGGAATATTATGTTTAATTTTTAATTTTCGAATTACGGATGGCTTGATTGTTATTGGTAAATCATCAATACCTGTATATGCTAATTTCTTTGAATCGGAATGAACAATAAGAAAAGTATCATCAATCAATCCATATTCATATTCAAGCAACTGTTTCTCCCAAGATTTTAGATTACCATTCTCATCTAATAACTGTTTATTCCATTTTTTCTTTCCCATTTATATTCCTCTATAAAATAGCATTCATACTACCTATTCTTCATCAATGACTTCTGTATCTCTTTTTATAAATAAATGGCAATCATCCACATACACTTCTGTTACATAGATTTTCTTATCATCCTTCTCATAGGAACGTGTATGTAACTGTCCTTCCAACTCAATCCGATTGCCTTTCTTACCATAAGAACCTAAATAATCAGCAACTTGTCCCCATGCAACGCAATTGATAAAGTCTGCAGCATCCTCCTTGGATCGAGTACGTTGTACGGCAACTGTAAAGTTTACTACGTGCTTGCTACTTTCTCCTTCAGTTGCCTTTACTTCAACATCTCTAACTAAATTTCCTGATAAAATTACTCTGTTATTCCACATTTTTTATTTCTCCTCTCTGTTTCTAACATTTCTTTTAATCTTTAAAACGCTCGGGGCAATTTGCCCCAAGTTTTTTATAACTATCAATAATGAGAATCTTTCGTTTTAGATTCGTCTCTAAATAAAGCATGATCATTCTAGTTATTAACAACATCAAATAAACAATTGAAAATGATGCACCAATAATATTGATTACCTGCCATAAGTCATTTAAATTAATATCCATATCTTTACAGCTTGCTAGAAATCCTAAACCCATTAAAGAACTTCCGCCAATGCATAGCACTGGACTAAGCCTATTTAGTTCTTCTAGTTTCAGTTGTAATTCAATGTATATTCCTGCAATCTCATCCTCGCTTTTTCCTTTTAGATATGCAACATACTCATCATATGTAACTTTTCTCTTTACTTTTAACTCTTTTAATAATTTATCTGATTTCATAGTTTTTACCATCTGTGATGTCTCTGGGGCAATTTGCCCCAGAGTTCAATCCGTAAAGTTTATTCAACAAACTGTTTCTTCTTAAGGAATAAGAATACTGCTACGGCTAAACCACCTACAAACATCATAGATAATCCTACGGCATTGAATGTATCACCTGTCTTAACGGAAGGTAACGCCATATCATTTACAACAACCTTCACTGCGTTATTAACTGCAAAATCATAATCTTCACTTAGTACTACTTGGAAGTGATCATGATTGATTCTGTATCCTTCGGGTGCTGCTGTTTCCTGAACGTAGTAGCCGCCTAAATCATCCGCAAATTCAACAGCCCAAGTGATAACTCCTTCGCCATCTGTAATACCTACGCAAGGATTTCCATCCTTATCTAAAGCAACCGTGCCATCAGCCTTAAATAACGTCAATTCAGCACCTTTTAGTTTCTTTGAGTTATCCATAGCATCTACCTTAATTGCGCTCACGTAGAATACTTTACGTGTATCTACAGCCATCACAACTTGTTCATGTTGGCGTGTGCCAGTTACTGTAAATTCGATATCCTCAAACTTGTTAAATCCAAATGGTGCTTCATCTTCACGTAAGATGTAAGTCTTTCCACCTTCAACAAACTTTGAAATATCTGTGTTTTCCTTAGTAGATGTGAATGTAACAATTTCGCTGCCTGTTACTTTGTCAATCAAAGTCATCTTAGCTCCAGCAACGTTATTACCTTTGCCATCTGTCTTCGCTACATCAATCACAATCTTATCATCTGCATAATCAAGACTAACGATTGCTCCGTTATCCTTGATTTCAAAAGGCTTTGGATTTGTGTTTAAGTAGTATCCAGCAGGAGCAGTAACTTCTACTAATTCATAATCACCAGCAGGTAAGAAAGCATCATTGGACTTCCAATAACCATTAGCATCTGTAGTAATTGTATAAGGTAATGTCTGACCAGCAGCCGCTGTAGCCACAACATCACCGTTTTCATCTCTAGCTACTACGTCATAGTTATTCTTGTTTACGATTTCAAAAGTTGCAGTACCAACATTTGCACCTGTATCTGCATCTTTCTTCTGGATTTCTAGACCACCACGTACAACACCTTCCACAACAGTGTATGTGTTGCCGCCAACTACTCTAGCAGTTGAATTGTCATCTACAATATTAAATAAAACTACACCATCTCTAATATTTGGTGCTGGAGAGTTAGATGCATCAATAACTTTATTGTCCAGTGTGTATCCTGCTGGAGCCTTGGTCTCTTCTACAGTTAGAGTACCAAGTGGTAATGTTGGAATACCTGCATCTAAATAGAATGGATCACCAGATACTTTATATGTATCGCTCAAACCTGTAAGATATCTGCCACCTCTATTTAGTGTCTTCACAACCCATGTGCGTGTTGGTGTTGTTGGTAAATCATTGAATGTATATTGACCTGCATAATACTTGATAGTAAATTCAGCACCTTCAAGACTTGCTGGATTTGCTACAACCGTTCCATCAGCAGAAACTTTATTTAATTCAATATTTAATGGGTCATTAAGTGGCTGATCTGTTGACTGTACGTTATATGTTTCACTATTTGCAGTAAACATATGTGAATAAACTTGCGCATCCAATCCAAATCCTCTTGGTGCTACTAATTCTTTTGTATATAGTACTGCGTTACGTTGAACTGTAATACCATTTAATTCACCGTGTCCATTTGCATCTGTAGTAATACGTCCTACCTCATTTGTTAATGCAGCATCGGAGTACACTCCATAAATGGCACCAGATAAGTCTTGAGCATAGCAAGCTACGTTACCTTGAGTCATGGTAGGATTACCATTTGATTTATCTAAAGTAACGTTTACCGTGATATTTCGTGGTGCAGTCTGAATTACCCATGTAGCTCCACATCTTTGATATGGAACTGTAGTTCCCGTATCATAGTTAAATCCTGTAGCCTCTTCCCCTGTGTATGGATTCAGGTAACGTGGTACGTCGATACGTAGCGTTACTCTACCATCTGGTTGAACATCTGTAACAGTAGCGTTGTAAGGGTAATATGTCTTACTACCAGATTCATATGCCGTTTTATAGGTCAATCCTATATGACCTGGTTCTAGACACTGAACACTGAGTTGGTTTATAATTTGTCCAGATGCACTGCCTAAAAGACCATCGATATAATCGATCGTGAAGTTTATCACACCTGTACTTGGATTGGTGTTAGACGTTCCTAGCTTACCTGAAAACGTGTCTCCCACTTCCAAAGTATCTAGGTTAACTGTACTCGCCTCTACTGGCAACAGTTTGATTCCCATCGGAATCACAAGTGCCAGAATAAAGGCTGCCATCACGCTGAAAAGCTTGATGGCTTTTCTTTTTAATTGATTCAATAAATTCATGTGTTTTCCATTCCTCCTATATGAATTTTTCTGTGCTGTATAAAACTTGTTGTTATGATGCTATATCTCATCGCCTATTTGCTGTAGAAGATAATTAAAATAGGCAATGTTGTTGTAACTGTTTCTCCATTAAAAAAGGCGGTAGACTTTTACATCTATCGCCTTATCAAGGAGAAAATTTGACTGAACTTAATTTTTAAATCTTATTTATACCCAACGATTATTGTTTCATCCCAAGCAGCTTGGTCAGTTACCCAAACTTGTTGGGTAACTGCATCATGATGTGTCGTTCCTACCTGTACATCGCCCACATGGTAACTGCCATCACCATTTGTATTTTCAATGAAAGCATCTACACTTGGATAAATTGTACCAGTCTGGTTACCAATAATCTTTCTTTCATATACAGGTTCATCCCAAGCATCCCGAATCACCTGTGTTTCCCAGTGTCCTACTTCATCGTGGTGAACCGTTTGATAAATAGGCTGTGGAGCAGGTGCAGCAGGTGTTGTATTCGTACTTGGAGTATTTGTTACTGAAGAACTGTTGTTATTGTTCTGTGTCTCAGTAGTAGTTGTTCCTGTAGTTGGTGTAGCTGGTGTTTCGGATGTAGTGGAAGTATCTTCTTTCTTATCTTCCTTTTTATCATCCTTCTTGCTATCTTTCTTGTCGGATTGTTTGTTATCCTTCTTATCATCTTTCTTATCGTTCTTATTAGATGTAGAAGTTTCGGTGCTTGTTTCGTGTTTTGCTGTGTTGTTTGCTTTTGGTTTTGGTAGCATAAATAACATCACTACTAATCCAATTGCTGCTAAGATGCTAACGATGATGAATAATTTCTTCTTGTTCATAAGTTTTCTCCCTTCGGGGCAAATTGCCCCAATATTTTAATAAGTTAATTTATATCCTTTGTATAATCCATCTGCACCCATGATTGGTTCACATGAATATGCTCCATATCCAGATCCAGTCGCAATGCATGCTGAATATCCTGAATCAAGATTGTATCCATCACTGAACATGAAGTATTGCGTTCCGTGTGATGTACTTGTGCTTGGGGCAATTTGCCCCGAGCCATTGTTTCCTTGTGAAGGCACCTCAACATAGATAACATCAGGTGTAGGTGCTGGTTTATCGGATAGATGCAGGTTCAATGTAGCCTCCGCTTTGTTATGTTGACTATCTTCAACACTATACGTTACTACTTGAGTATCCTTGGTTGTGTCAATACTGCTACATTTAACATTTTTGGAAAGATCACCATCCACATTATCTGTTGCTGACTGGATGTAAGCCTCACAAGAGAATGCATCTGTTCGATACATTGATACATTAGTTTCTCTTAATGTGATTACTGGAGCATCCTTATCTACAACTTTGACATCTAATGTTTTGGAGATACTCTTGATTCCGTTATCAATCGTATATTTAACTTTATACAAACCTAATTTACTTGTATCAACATCACTATCAATGCTTAGTTTCACTTCGTTTTCTTCTGAATAATCTACTATATAATCTCTCGGATTAAACATTGATTGATAATCCACTTCAACAGAACTATCTTTTAAGTTGATTTCAAGTCTTTGCATATAGCGTTTGATTTTATCTCCACCAATCACGCTGATCAACACCAATCCTACAACTGCAATTGCAGATACAATCAGCAGCAATATCTTTTTTAATCTTTTCTGCTTGATTTCCTCATCTCGTATCTCAAGCTGTCCGCTTTCGTATACAAGCTTTTCTCGGATATGCTGCATTTCATCTGCAGGTATCGTTATAAAGGCATAAACACCTACATCAATATGATCCTTTAGTCCAAGTCTGATTTGTTCCATCTGCCATTCGTTATATTCTGGCTTTGCGTAAATTGAAACATCCAGTCCCTCTTCAAGTCCCATCTTTATCTGCTGCAGTTTATTACCTCTGAAACCAAGCTGCCTATATTTGTCTATTTCTTCCAAACAATCACCATCTTTCCTTTCCTGGGGCAAATTGCCCCAAAGAATATATTGCTATCTTTTAAAGGTTATCTATAGTGATTAGGCTTGCTTTTGCTTGCGGTTACTCATAATAACCTTGACCAACTGATAAATGAATGCAGGAACACAAATGATACCTGCAGCAATGACCTTTGCAATGAATAATCCGATCCAGAATGCAGGTGAAGCAATCAACATGATTCTCGTTTTAGATAATAAGTAATTTACCAGTTTGTAACCAAATGGAATCATTGCATAATACACAAGATACGCAAATTTCATCTCATTCTTACCTATCATCCAGATAGCCACCGATAAGATGATTCCTTCAATCAATGTGATAAAGAATTCCTTGTTTGTGTCTACTAATGCATTTTGATACTGTTCTTGTCTGTTCATAACTTTTCCTTTCGACTTATTAAATTTCTATTTCTGCACTTGTTTCCAAGTTGTTGAATAATGAACTCTCTGCTTTTAAAGAATGTTTGCTCGTAAATTCTTCAATCGCTGTTAGTATAGTTTGAATGTGTTGCAACTCTTCATCAGAAATTTTCACATTCTCTGCAGTCTTACTGATTGCATTTTTAAGTGCATCCGGTTGCTGCAGAAGACATCTATCGAAATCAATCATTGCATCTTCTTGATTTGCATAGACTTTTTCATACCCGTTTGGATCATATTTATGAAAGAATCCATCTATTGCTCCAATCAAGTTAACCTTCTTACTCAGGTCTTCCTGTCTTTTCCGTTCCATTACAGAATTTGATTCTTTTAGCAGCTTTACAAAGGAGAATGAACTACACTCTTCTCTATTGTCTCCGCTATATAAATAAATCTTTGTTTCTGGATAATATCTCCATTCCATAAAGCCTTTATCGTAGACTGTAAGAAATCGCTTAGACAACTTCACCTTCATATTTCCATCCAACACTTCTTCAGGAATTTTCAAATACACTGCATCATCTGTATTCTTAAAGACTAGATCATCATCAATCAGTTGGATCTGGTAACGTGGCATCATCTTTTTGCCGCTCATATAGTCTTCTATGCCATCAGACACTATGCCTACCATCTTAACTAACTTCTTTCGATTCACATCAAAGTTTTTCTGAACCTCATCCAGTCCACGGATAACCTCTGCACCAGCACCTACACCATATTCTTTCTTAAAAGCCTCTATGCTATCCATGATGTCAATCACATTGATACATAAGGTTTCTAATACAGCGACTGTATTCAAGCCATAGAGTTGGTGCTTCATCTTTTCTTGTTCATTCATCTTCCATCCCTTCTCTTACAAACTACCACTTGTTTTGTACCAAAAACCATCCAAGCATTTAATTTGTTCCAATCATTGAAAAAGGTACCTGGCTACTACTCCAGGTACCTTTCATGTGAATTTCCACATTACCATAATACCACGTTTCATTCCTAAAAATTCCGAGAAAAAGTTGAGACCCATTAACTATTGACTTTTTCTATTTTCTGTGATATATGAACTCACAAATCTTATAATTTTCAAGTAGTCTCTTTATATTCCGGGGCAAATTGCCCCAAGATTTACTTTTGTTGTAACTACTTTCCGTTTTATATTGTTCTTATAAGGGATTAACGCTATTCCCAATTTTGCTGATAAAGGATTGTATATGCTTCTAATTCATCGTCCCAATCATACGTTTCGTCAATTTCATTGACATCCGTTTTACACCATTCTTGATAAAAGGCTGCTTTTCTGTCTTCTTTGCTAAAATCATACAATTCTCTAGTTCTGAAGTCTCCTTGTTCTTTGTTCAAAAAGTCTTCAGCATCTTTCTTGTTGTCAAACTTCTTATAGTAGCAACCGTTCTTCCAGTCGTTCTCTTTGTAACTTACCACTATATAAGTTGTTGTTTCTTGCTTGCCGCAAATCAACTTCTGCAAGATATTCATTGTCATATTTTCTATCTTGCTCTTTCCGGTTCTGTAATTGTCAATGATTGCTGTCGAAACACCTGTTTCCTTTGCGATTTGATAAGTTGTCTTGTCGCTATTGAGGATACGTTTTACTTCTTCTTCCATCACTTCAGCAATGATCTTCTTATCGCTCTTCAGCATTTCCTTTAGTTGTTTGATGCTTGAGTACTCCTGGCATAACTGGATAAGGCAACCAAACTGTCCGGCTTGATATACCCTGATAAAAGGTGCTGTGTAATATGTACAATAGCCCTCATCGTCATAGATCTTGAGCCAGTTTTTGAATTCGGCTGTCAATGTGTAATGCTCAGGGACGGAAGTATCACCATCCACCAACCAAGCGCTATACTCGCCATCTTCACCAAAATACAACTCTTTCATTTCAAGGTGAGATGTTGTAGCTGGACGATTTTCCATTGTCATTCCTACCATGATCAATGTTGCAATGTTGCTTCCGCCCAACGCAACGCAGATGTCTTTGTAAGAGTTGCGAGCTTCTAGTGTTGCATCTTTTAGTGTATATCTTTCCATATTATCCTCCTAGAAGTCCAATGCTTCCTGTGCTTTGATTTCGAATACTCTAGTGTATCCATCATCAAGTCTTCGGTATACTTCAACAAGTTTTCCGAAAACTTCATCACAATTTTCAGAATTATCAATTTCTGACAGCCATTCACTGCCATACTTTGTTTCCCCATTCATTAGAACGTATTCATATTCTAATGTGTTCAGGGACTCGTATAAGGAATCTCTGAATTCAAGCCCATTCTCTTCTTCTTGAACAGCAACTTTATGCCACTTCAAGAAGTTCTCAACATCTCTCTTTGCCGCTTCTAGAGATGTTCTTTGCAAATGATAAGTGGAAGACTCATTCTTAATCTTATCACTTTGCAATTCGATGTTTAGGGTGTCTTCGTCTTTAAAATTGGCGTAAGCCCAAACACCTTTATTTTCTTCGTTGACCTTTTCAACGAATTCTATAAATTCTTTCTTATTCATGTTACGCCTCCTTATCCTAAAATCTGAACATCATACTTGTAATAATCAGCGTATGAGTTCGTCAATAGTGCTGTTTCTTGTAATATGTCTGTTCCTTTGTAATGGTTTAACCACTCTTCACCACTCTTGATTGTGTCTTCAATCATAATGCTGTCGTTTGGGTGATTTACCAAGATAGTTTCTAATGTGTCTTCAACTTCTTCTAATTGCTCGAAAAAGTCGTTTACATCTTTCTCCGATAGATCATCGGAGTGAATGCCACCGTCGATGGTGTAAGTATATTCACCATCGGTTTCTTCTTCATAGATAGTGAAGTCTGAATTAGAGTAATTTTTAAATGCTATTGCAGATAAGTTTAGATGTGTTCTTTCATTTCCATAAGTTTTCATGTTTTTTACCTCAAACCCCTTTGGGCTTTCCTTGACTATAATATACAAGATAAATTATATAATGTCAAGATAAATATATAAATTATTTTATATAAATGTGCAAAAGCAAATATCTTGTATAGAATTTTTCATCTATCGCTTATCATCCTTCCCTGGGGCAAATTGCCCCAAGATTTACTTTTGTTGTAACTACTTTCCGTTTCTTCCCCAATTATAATCTATTGCTTCGGATAATATTTTATAATCCTCTTCTGCAACACGTTTCTGTTGCATCAGTTCTTTTGTAATATGCATGGATGCAAGCATGTCAACCACCATTGTGGATTCATTGTGGTTCTCTATCATCCATGCACCCGCAATACATATACCTTGTGTTAAATTCCAACCCTCACTCCTTCCTACCAACTCATCCAACGTTACACCTAATGCATCCGCTATTTTTATGAGTGTACTTATGCGTAGATCTGTATGCTTTCCTCTTTCAAATTCAGATAAGGTCGATTCAAGTACACCTGATCTTTTATGTATTTCATAATTGTTTATTCCTTTTTCTTTCTTTATCCGCTTGAAGCCTTCTATATTCATTGGTTCCCTTTCTAACTTCATTTATGTGAAGTATAATTCAATTACATTTAGGAGGATTTTGTCTCATGTTCCTGTCTGAAGATGAAGCAAGATATGATGATATTCTTAAACTTTTTAATCACTATAAAACATTAGCAAATAATACAACCATGACTAAATTCGCTACATTGTGGGAAGGTATCCTATTTCCAAAACTAGCCGAAAATTATTACTACCCTAACATACGGTATTCAGAAAAATGGAATAAACAATATATAGAGCATTATCTAATTAAGGAAACATCACCTACTGCTAACTGGGAAATTAATTTTAACGTGAATAATATTCACGCTCTCATTTATCAAGGTGATATTATTCCCCAGCACACTAAATTTAAAAATTATTCCAAGTTGATTTATACATCAGAACCAAATTTGCAGAATGATACAAATCACCCTAAGCGTAAAGGGATTGCTGTTCAATATTTTTATCATTCTACTCCGCTTCTTCTAATTGACGGAAACCATAGAGCAATACATTCTAGAAATAGTTTTTTCTATAATTTTAAAATTGAACTTCTATCACAATCTGATTTATCCGTATTCTGCTTTGATTCATATATCGACTTTATTTCTTATCATTGGATAACAAGCAAGCAACACTTAGCTCAATTAGACAATGCTGAAGATATTGAATACTTTCTAAACTTTCTGGAAGCATTTCTTCAGGAAAATCAAAAGAACATGTCCAATGGTTTACTAAATCCCTATACTGCAAACGAATAAAATTTTTGACATTTGAAAACTCCTTTGAAGGTTCGTACCATTTCCCATAATCCATTTGCCATACATGTTGTACTCTCATTTTTTGGTAATACTTCACTTCAAATTTTTTCAAATCCTGTTCAATCAATTCAATAATTCTTTTAGAGCATTCAAGCATTTTATCGGTATTTACTTGCTTTGCAAATATTACCCATCTAAATCCATATTTATGTAGTTCAATTTTATATCCATAGGTGGTTATCAAAAATTTCTTTCTAATTTCATTTTCTACCATCCAATGTTCCTCTTCTGCTGTGTTAGGAATGTTTTTTTCAAAATAATCCCACCCATTAGATTTCAAGAACAATTTATTTGGATATTTCTTTATAGTATGAATCCCTATTTTCTTCATATCGTTCTGCTCACCTCTGGGGGCGTTTCGCCTCCAAGCTTTTTATCTCACCATATACTGTTCAATCGGATCGTCATCTGAACCCTTAAAAATCGTAACTACATAATTGCTAGTATCTCTAATCTTATCTGCCCACTTCCTAGCAGCGCTCATGCTGCTAAACCAAGCAGAATCAAATGCGATGTTATCTTTTGAAAGAATAACCATTATTTCATCATTCATACTTCTCCACCCATTAGAAAAGCCAGTTTCCCCACAATAAAATCATATGCATACAGCAATATAAAACTAATCCATACAAAATCTATATATGATGCTAATTGTTCTAAATAAATAATCAAATTAGCATCATATTGGTTCATTGCTGGAGATAATGTAATGAATGCTTTTATCAAAAATACAAACAAAGAAACTGCTGCTCCAAGTTCCATAATCCGCCAAATTATTCCAATCATCACACCAGCTATACCAGCATTTCTTTTTAATTGATCTAAAATATCACTTCTCTTTCTTATATTGCTTTCTCGATAGATTAATGTCACCACCAACAAAACTAAAGAAACAAAATAGTAAAGTCCTTTTAATTTATTCATCCAAATCCTCCATCTATTGCTTTCCTTTCCTGGGGCAAATTGCCCCAAAAATCTTTTTAAAGGAATGCTGGATAGTATTCATCTATCTTTGCCCTTTCTCCAAGTGCTTCATATCGCTCCTGGAATATTTCTTGATATTGCCTCATATTTCCATATTCGTCATAATGATCCAGCTTCCACAATAGTATTAGTATTCTCTCTGCTTCTTTAATCTTTTTGAAATATGTACTTTTAGATATATAACATTCTCGACAGATACATTCATATTTTTGATTCAGAAGCCATTTCCTGATGATTAGTTCTCTTTCGAGTTCATCAAGATAGTTTCCATTAATGCTTTTAGCCCAGTATTTTATAAAATTATAAATGTCTTTATCTCTATCCATTCTTTGAATCACCGTGTCTTCTTGCTGATGGTTGTTTTCATCAGATGCAGATAGTATCCATTTCGTAGCTGATTTATAGTGCATCCTTTCAAAATCTTCTTCAACATGAATTGTATAGTCATCATTTATAGAATAGACATTGCCAACCATCTTAGAAAAATCAAGCCAAATTCCAAATAAGTATTTCAGTCTTGCATATGAGCTTGTTTTTTTAATCATCACTTCATATCCAATCATTTATACACCTCTGTTCTCCATAGATTTTCTAATCAGTTCCATCTCTGCTTCATTTAGAATTTTTGCCTGGTATTTCAGTCGGAAATTCGGAATCATTTGTTCTAATTCCATCAAATTGTTAAGTGATGCAGTTTTCAAATAAAGATAAATCAGGTCTTTTAAGTGCAGTTGATCAGACTTCTTTAATTCAAGGTTATTCATTTCCAAAGTCTGCACCTGGTTCAATGAAGCGCCGGAAAGCACTTTAAGAGTTGCTATCATATGCCATATCTCCGGACTTGTTTCACTACTTGCCGTTTGTAAAACTGTTCCACAGATATCATCAATATTTTTTACCATATCTTCCAGTTCCATAGTTTTCCTCCGCTTCACTTTCTTTCCTTTGGGGCAACTTGCCCCAAAGTATCACTAAACCTTTATCACTTATCCTCTTAATATCTCCAAGGTATCAATCAGCCCGTCAATCGCTATCCTTAGTTGCTGTTTGGTCAATTCATCTTTCTCTCTAAAATCTGGTGATTTCTTTTGTAGAAATTTATCCAGGCTTTGAATCTTTTTGATGCACTTTTGAAACTCATCTTCTTCCGGTTCTTTCTCTACGATATCTTCAGCAGATATTGATGAGTCACCATCAACATCTTTCTTATTTATCTCTGCCAGCACATCCTTTACCGTTCCATCGGAAATACCCGTAATAGCTGTGATCCACTCTCTTTCACGTCCTTCCGGCTTATCTCCATTTGCACAGTGGATTGTATAGCAGCGGTGTGCTTCCAATATGACTTGTCTTCGTTCCTTTTTATCCATCGTTCTATACGCATTAGAACTTAGCAGCATCACTCTTTCTTGCAACTCATCCTCTGGATAATTCAAGATGACTGGTATTTCATGCTCATCAAGTGTTTTTCCGTTGTATTTAACAGTTTCTCCACTTTCAATAATCTTTTTGATTGCCTGCAATCTACGATGTCCAGATGTAAGAACATATTGTCCATCACCACTCTTGAAAGCATGTAGTGGTTCAATCAAACCCATCTCCTGGATGTTTTCAACTAGCAGGTCTATATCATCCATTTCATAGACGTTCTTCTCATTAGCACAAAGCTCCTCAACGGAAACATAGATAATCTTTCCTAGTTTTGCTGCTTCAAGAGAAGCACTATTTAATAATCCGTTTTTAGATGTTAGTAGTCCCATTTTTATTTCTCCTCCTGCAGAACTTCTGCTACTAGGTCTCTATAGTCTTGTGCAACCTTTGAACGTGATTTCATATCATTTATCAACATTCTTCCTTTCATAGAAGAATCTTTAATCGGTGCAGCTTGATAACGGATATTGGTCTGATAAACCATGGATCCATATGCCATCTTTAATTCTTCCAATGTTTCTGTATCAATCTTGTTTCGTTGGATTTTTGTAGGAAGGATTCTGATTTCAAAGTTTGCTCCATCAATGTTTTCTAATATTTCCTGAGAATGTTGCAGAGTCAATTCAATTCCTTTCAAAGCACCTTTTTCAAGGTCAGCAGGAATGATTAATCTGTCGCATGCACACAATGCATTGGTAGTACAAAGATTGATAGAAGGATTATTATCTATGATGATTTCGTCATAGCCTTGTAACTTCTTCAGCAACTTCTTTAGTTTTGTCTGCTGTATTCCAGATGATGTATTTACCAACATTTGCTTTTCTACCGTAAATAAGTAGATTGTTGCAGGAATAACATCCAAATTTTCAATATTCGTATGATAGATACATTCACTTATCTCACCTGTTCCAGCCAAAGCATCTACAATCGTCAAATCTCCATCCTCAAACTCTCTTTCCGGGAACAACAGATAAGACACACTAGACTGCCCGTCCATATCCACTAATAGTGTTTTCTTTCCTTCCTTTGCAAATCCTGCAGCTAAATTGATGCTGGTAAGTGTTTTTCCAACACCACCTTTAACATTCCAAATTGATGTAATCATATTCATCTTCCTTTCTTAAATTCCATATCTGTATTTCATCCGGAATTCATCTATTTCTTTATCAAAATCTTCTATGACGGTATCTATGTTTTCCTGCACACGGATAACATTCATGAATATTGAGAACGATAGTTTTATCTTCTTTCTGCCACCATCAATAGGATGATTTGAGAATCCTTGTTTCATCTTATTTGCATATCGTTTTGCCAGTACCATGAAGCGGTCGTATATCTTTCCTTCTTGCAGGAAATAACCATCTCTCAGTGCGATCCACTCCATCTGCAGTTCCTGTTCTATATGCTGAATTGCTCCATTTATCCTGGTTAGATTGATATTTTGATACTTATTGAGCCAATCATAACGTTTCAGCTTTGGAAGTAGGAATTCCTTCTTAAACTGAATCTTCAATTTAACAAATGCTGCAGCAATGCACTGCCGTATACGACTTAGCAATCTATCAAAGCCAATTCTTTCTTTTCTGTTTGAATGCTTTCTAGCATATCCATCTGCCGTAAAAATTCTGCTTTTTAAACTGAAGTGCGATGTCCATGTCTTACGGAGATCACCTGCCTTTACAATTTTTCTAGCTTGAGGATCATCCGCTTTGCATAATCTGCCAGTTACTTTATTTTGAAATCTATCGGACTTCCAAAAATCCTCATAAACAATAGGCTCTGCACTGTAGTAACGTTCAGAAATAAGAATCTGTAAATAACGTCCCTTGCCTCTTGTTTCTACCCAAGCTGCATAAGGCAAAGGTCTCTCAGAACCAAATAATTCAGACATGAGAATGCGGACACACTGCTCTACATCTACCAAAGATGCTGGTAAGAGTACTTCTAAAGATTTTGCTTGAATATTGATTGTCTGAGTTCGCTTGCCGGCTCGACTGAGTTCAAACTCTTCTAACTGACGGAAGAATTCCTGATAACCCAAAGATGAAACAGTAGCATCAACTACTAACTCACCACCAGCTGCAGCAAGCCACTCGGAAATACTTAACACCGATTGAAGGTCAGCATAAATATTTGTCTTACTAAAAAATGTATGCATAATTTAAGAAGCTCCTATATTCCATTAACTACACATCATAGGTATCCTATGTTGTTTTTTTTATTTTATTTGTGATTTTTAATAAATCTTTAACATCTATAAAATTGCTTTTTTTTGTTAAATCTTATATATTTATATATGCAAAGAGGTGTGTTGGATATATCAGGTCATACTGAGGGTATCTGAATCCTCTACATATGCAATATTGAAGGTAATTAACCTTCTTTCCCCTTAATCACAGAACTCATTCCGCCAAGTTTGAGCGTTCGGTGATTTTTTTATTTATAATCATCAGGATTTTCTTTTTTATCTTTTTCTATGATTTTTGCTAGCCCAGAAAAGAATTCAGTAGAATCAATATCTAATGCTCTACAATACTCAAAGAAATAATGAAGTGATATTCTTGGGATATCTCCTCGGTTATACTTCATAAATGTAATCATTTTCATACCAATCATGCGTGCTAGAGTGTCATGACTGATATACTTTCTATCTTCCTTATTTCTCTCTTGGAGATCAGCAAGAAGATATCGCCAAGCCACAAGATCCTCTTTAAATCTAACCGTTTTTCTACATTTATCTCCCATCTGCTAGTTCTCCTTTCCATTCCAAACACATTCCGTAAAACGCAAAAATAGGTAGCTATAAGTTACCTATAGCTACCTATTTGAATGTAATGGAGCGAGTGATGAGAATCGAACTCACGTATACAGCTTGGAAGGCTGTCGTTCTACCATTGAACTACACTCGCATGTCTTAAATAAAGTGGTGTCTCGGAAGGGACTCGAACCCTCGACCCACTGATTAAAAGTCAGTTGCTCTACCGTCTGAGCTACCGAGACATCTTAAATGGCTGGGGTAGTAAGATTCGAACTTACGAATGAGGGAGTCAAAGTCCCTTGCCTTACCGCTTGGCTATACCCCAATAATCAAGTCCAACTCGTAAGCATCACTCGATGCATCATCAGTAAATGGTGGAGACGGGTGGTTTCGAACCACCGAACCCAGAGGGAGCAGATTTACAGTCTGCCGCGTTTAGCCACTTCGCTACGTCTCCAAATAAATGGTGCCGACTATAGGAATCGAACCTACAACCTATTGATTACAAATCAATTGCTCTGCCAATTGAGCTAAGTCGGCGAAAAAAATGGTGGAGGTTAACGGGCTCGAACCGCTGACCCTCTGCTTGTAAGGCAGATGCTCTCCCAACTGAGCTAAACCTCCATCTATCCCTTACATTCCTCATTTCGTGGAATGCTTTAATATAGTAGCATGGTGACTTTTCATCGTCAACACTTTTTAATTTCTTTTTTTAAATTTTTTCCAAAATACTTCTAGTCCTCCCCTTTCTTCCGCATTTTATTCTATTGATATGGAACCATAATGATGTTTCACAGGGTAATGTGCTACAATAATAGATGTTTTATGGAGGTTTCAGATGAAAATCTATAACGCAAGATACTTAGATAATAACCAACGATTTATTGCTGCGATTATTACAGGATTTATCGCTGCAGTTATACTTGGCAATTTATATGGATTGATTACGGCACTTTTACATGTTGAATTTTCTCTAATGTTTATTGCTATCGGCTATGGAATTGCTGCTACAATCAAACATTTCGGAAGAGGTGTTCATACCAGATTTATGATAGTTGGAGCAATCATGACTTTTATTGCAATCTTTATCGGTGACTTAACGAGTTCCATATCGATCAATGGCGTTATCGTCCTATTTACAAGCGGAAATTTATCGGTTATCGCAACCACATTCCTATCTTATTTACGTATTTTCGCTTCTTTGAATCCATATGCATTAATCAGTTTAGCATTCCGTTTAATTGGTATATATATTGGTTATACGCAATCGGTCATTTTATAGAGGTGTAATATGTATAGAAAAACATGGATGCAAGTCAATCTAGATAAGATTGAACACAACTTGATTCAATTAAAAGAAATTTGTCAGAAGAAAATCATCGCTGTATTAAAAGCAGATGCCTATGGCTGTGGTGATATTCATGTGGCACGTGCTGTTTTAGAAGCGGGTGCAGAGATGATTGCTGTATCATCTCTAGATGAAGCCCTTGTACTTCGCAACGAAGGCTATGAAGGAAAGCTATTAATACTAGGTGCTACAGAAGCTAATGATATTCCCATTTTAATCAAATACGGAATTTCCTGTACTGCTTACTCTACTGAATGGGTACACGATGCAGCAAAACAAAACTGCAAAGGTTTACACGTACATCTAAAAGTTGATACAGGCATGAGTCGTATTGGCTTTCGTACAATTGATGAACTTCATTTTGCCTTCGAAAAACTGCAAGCTGCTAGCTGTGATATGGAAGGAATCTTCACCCACTTCTGTTGTGCAGATAGTGATTTAGATTTTACAAATCGTCAATTCTCTAAATTCAAAGAAGCTGTAGAATCCTTCTCATATACATTCCCTTGGGTGCATTGTGATAACAGCGATGCAACTGCATTCTTTAAAGAAGATACTTCTAATGCTTGCCGTATCGGCATCTCTCTGTATGGAATCTCTACTTACGAAAAATCCCTTGAACCAGCAATTTCACTTTTCAGTGAAGTTGTAATGGTAAAACATATGCATGCAGGTGATACAGTAGGTTATGGTGCTACCTACACCGCAAAAGATGATGAAATCATCGCCACCCTACCAATTGGTTATGCGGATGGGTTTATCCGTGCAAACCAAGGTAGAAAAGTATACGTAGATGGTCAATATGCCGAGATTGTGGGACGTGTTTGTATGGATCAAGCAATGATTCACTTAGATCATGAGGTTCCAGAAAAAACAGTAGTTGAAATCTTTGGCGAACACATATCCTTAGAAAAGATGGCTGAAGAATTAAATACAATCCCATATGAGATTATCTGTTTACTCAGCAGCCGTGTAACACGTCGTTATATCTGGCATAACAAAATCCAAGATGAAGAAAATTCTCGTTTAGAAAAGAGTATTCTTACAAAAGAAAGAAACTAAAACGATGGGTCTCCAAAAACTTTGGGGGACTAGCCAACACTTTGGGGGACAACCCATGAATTCAGGAGAACACTAGACATCAAAATCTAGTGTTCTTTTTCAATACCTTTCTTATAATGTCCACGAATTTTCCCATCTTTATGAATGGCTTTTAAATCCCTAGGGATAGCTAATATAGAGGGAGCTTCACGTGTTGCCCAAAGTAATCTATTTCTTGTGTATTCAAAATTGGTAACTCCATTTGAATTTCGTTTTAAATCTTTAGGCTTATTATTAAAGGATTCCATAGGGCCATTAGAAATCCTTCTAATCATTTCGACTTCACCATCTATATTTACAGTAGTTATAGTTGTAAAGGCAGCGAGTATCGGATATTTGTATTTCTTTAATAGACCAGAAAATTCTCTGAACATTCTTAAATGGGATGAACTGTATTCTTTTATCAGGCTATCTAGAGCTTTTTCAGCGTGAATAGAATCACCGATATATTCATTATTAAAAGAAATATATTTTTCTTTTAGTTCTCTGATTTCTTTGAAGTTTGAATCTAGAGAAAGGAATAGATTTTCTTTTTGGTAGGTATCCAGATACTGATTTAAAAAATTGTTCTTAAACCTTTTGAATGAATAATAGATATTATCAATATTTGATAGTAGGACCCATTTAAAGTTCTTTAAGATGTATACTTCTCTGGAGTCTTTTTTAGTTTGATAATTACGATTGTTTTCGTAGTTTTCTTTCTCTAATAGTTCATCGTTTTCTTTCTGATATTTTTTCTTCACGGTATTGATATATATGTTTATTTTATTATTAATCCATTGGATGACGTGAAATGAATCAACGATGGATATAGCGTTTTTAAAGAATGATCGCGGTAGATTTAGGTATGCATTATACATATCACTGACAATGTATTTGACCGCATCTCGCTCATCTTTTGAAATGGAATTAAAGTAGCTTGTAAGTGTATCTTTATTATGGTTTGGAAGTATGTCTAGAATTTGACTTGTTCTAAAATCCATTATGACCAAGGCATATCGGTTTTTATGGTCAAAGTTTAAATAAACCTCGTCTATTGCGATAATATCTGTTAATGGTAAGCGAGGTAAATTGACATAACGCATAAATGTATTGTGTACATAGGTATCTGATATGTTGTAACGTAAGGCTACCTCAGTGGCCGTCATATTTATGTCCTTCAGTTCGTTAATAATCATATAAGGCATTAGAGTGGTTGTTTGTTTGTATGGCTCCACAAAACCAAAAGAGTCTCTTTCGTAATGATTACAGTTAGGACAGTGCCATTTTTTCTGTCTTAGATTAATCATGAGATTACCAATTCCCTGAAGAACTGAGTGTTTTACCTTGCGAGCATATATACCTTTGGATCTCATATTACATCCACATTCAGGACATGTATGAGTATCACCAGGTTTCTTTTCTACTGTAATATATTTACAGTTACCAAGTTCAGAATAATCACTGATGATAATGTCAGAGTCGGAAATACTAAAAAGTTGTAAAATACCTTTATCCATAGAACCTCCTTATAAAAAGACATTGAACATCTTTTATGATAAGGAAAATGGAAAAGGGATGAAATCCACTAGGAAATCATCCCTTAAATTTTTTGAAATTACCTGTCCCCCAAAGTTTAGTCCCCCCCCAAAGTTTTTGGAGACCCAAAACGATGGGCAACAGTTTGCTCATCGTTTTTCATTGATTGGTAATAAATCGAT
>NZ_CAUQGG010000007.1:0-100952 GCF_963517755.1 uncultured Solobacterium sp. | reverse complement strand
ATCTGTATTGATATAACTATGAATTCCCTTTGGCAATTGATTTACAATCGTATCTAACTTAGAAATACGTAGTGCTTCTTGAACTCTATTTTCGTCGTAATCTTCTTCATGCACACAAGAAATATTTTCACCAATTGTCATAGAGAATAAGTCAATTTCTTGGAATACAATACCAAGTTTTCCAAAGTAATCCTCTTTATTAATGTCTTTCAAATCGATACCATTGACTAAGATTCTTCCTGAAGTTGGTGTATACAATCCACTTAACAGTTTCACGATTGTCGTCTTGCCTGCACCATTTACACCCACAAGTGCTAGTTTTTCTCCTGCTGTAAAGTGTAAATTAAATTTCTTTAAGACATACTTTTTACTTTCCGGATATTGGAAAGATACATTCTCAAACACAATATCGAATGGTGTAATCACTTTCTTACCATCTTGATTAATCACATTTTTATCCTGTTCAAATTCATATGTTCTCTTTGTTAAATCTAGATTAGAATGTAATTTCGCAATCTCAGCAGTTAAAGCTGTGAATCGTTGACCATAACTAATGACAATACCGATATAAAGAACGAATGAGCTCATTTCAATCATGCCATGCATCATCAAATAAATTAGATATCCATAGGTAATCCCATCACGGATAAATCCTAAAATAACATCTGTTTGTGCTATCCATCCTTTGTATTTAGAAGCGGCGATTGTCTTCTGTACAAGAATATCGTTATTTTCTTGCATCTTTGCTTTTAAAAGATCTTGCATTTGGTAGAGACGGATATCCTTTCCCTTCGCACTCTTTTGCGAAAGGCTATTAAAATAACGAGACTTAGAATAATTCTCTGCCTTTTCTTCATCTTTCTTTAAATAAAATGCATAACATTTTTCATAGATTCCATAATGAAGAAAGGAAATACATAATAGCGCTAAAAGGATTGGCAAACCAATTTGACTGATAAAAACTGCATATAGTATCAAACTGAGTATTGCGGATAAAACAACTAAAGTATTATGGTAGACACCTTCCGCACCTTCCATATTCGAATTTAATGCACGAAATCCATTTTCTAGTTTTTCCTGAGCAGGCTTTGTTTCGTAGTAGGAATAGGTTAAATCCTGCACCTTTTTGAGCACTGGCAAGACAAATAATTTTTGCCTAGGAATAACATATTGCATACCATTTCTTGTCGCAAGATAAACATGCCACATGCTAAAGATTCCATACACCGCAAACAAGCCAAATATCTGTAATACTAGTGTTATCCAATCTTGGGTTGTAGTAATAAATTGAATGATTGCAGCCGGTAATAATACAGCGATAAATCCTTCTATTACCGTGATAACAATCTCTAACAACATCATTTTGATTACATGTGGGTCGCATTTCCATAATCGGTAGAGCATATCCTTATAAATATTCCATCTAGTAAGTTTCATAGTGATTACCTCCTTGCAGAAATACAATACTTCATATGACTGAAGCAAATAAAAAAATGCATGAATTGTTCAAATTCATGCACGAAATGCTTATAGTGGTAATACAATCTCCGTTGCAAATACACCTGGTTCATTTTGACGGTTTAGGTATCCATCATATTTCTTCACGACTTGATCAACTCTCTTTAGTCCATGTCCATGGTCACCTCGCTTCGTCGTGAAATAGTGATCAGTACGTTGCTTTACTGTCTCACTTGTAGCGTTTGTAATCGAGATATAGAGTTGTTTCTTTAGGATACCAATATATACTCGAATAAATCTTTCATCCGGATCGTTTATCTTACGACAAGATTCAATCGCATTATCTAATAGATTTCCTAAGATAACACACAAGTCTAAATCTGATACATGTAATTGTGGTGGAATTGACGCATCACAATGAATACGAATTTGCCCTTTTTCCGCAATTGCAAGTTTCGCGTTCAAGATTGAATCTAATTGTAAGTTACCAGAATGATAGAGTGTATCGATAGAGTCCAAATCCGTCTCAAGTTCATTGAGATAGTCTTTCATCTGCTCAACTTTATTCAAAGAAAGATATCCTTTTAAAGACTGTAGATGGTTATGATAGTCATGTCTCCATCCACGCATAGTCATGTAGATGTTTTCAATTTCATCCATCTGCTGTTTCATAAGTTTATTCTGATAGATGATTGTTTTATCTTCTTCACGCTTCATAATTCTTTGTAAGAGATATTCCAATAAAATAAAGATTAGTGCCGCAATACCACCTGCGATAAAACCATCATAATAAACACCAAGGAACAGAATTCCAAGATACAACAGAATGATGATAGTTGAAAAGATTCTTTCTTCTTTTAAGAAATGATAATGATTCCAAATAAAACATAAGAAAATCCATACAACTATCATATAAGAGAAACGATAAACACTATATCCTGTAAGTGCTAGTATCATAATTAATCCAATCACATGCATGAATGTTATATTTATCTTCTTGATAATAGTTTCATAAAGCGCTAATCCCACTAATATGATTACAGCCATCATAATACACCTCGATTGGCTGCGATAAATTCCTGCATACACATTTCATAATTACCACGTGCAATCGGGAACTGTATACCATCTTCGCCAATACAATCCTTCTTTGTTACACGTACAATATTTTTCATATTTACCGCAAAAGAGCGATGAATTTGTAATAATGGCATATGTAACATTTCGAGAACTTCACGAATACTCTGTTTGATGATAATTGTTGTTTCCTCGCTCATACCATCACTACGCAAATAAATCTTTGTCTCATGACCAAGTGCCTCAACACCAATGACATCACGATGATAAATTTTATATACTTCCTTCTTAGAAGAAATAATTGAAAATTCTTCTGATATATGTAATTGCTTGATTGCCTTATCTAATATCTTAAATAATTGATCTTTCTCATAAGGTTTTAAAAGATAGGCTAATGCGTCTACATCATATCCTTCAAAGACAAAGTCTTTGACACCACTGATAAAACATATCAAATGATTTAGACGTGCTTGTCTCATCTTACGGGCAAGTTCAATCCCTGTCATATTCTCCATTTGAATATCCAATAAAAGTAAATCTGCAACAAGACCATTCTGCAAATCCCACCAGAGATTATCACAATCTGTATATTTTAATATTTCAATTTCCAAATGATGTGCTTGTGCATATTCATGAATGTACTTACACAAGATATCCATTTGAAGCTGTTCGTCATCACATACAATATATTTCATGCAACTATCATACCTTTTTCATCATAGATGTCCAACTTATATTTTGTTGTTCACCGAATACTACTACATATTTCTATATATGTTTCCCTGATATATTTTGTGGATAAATCAATGTTTCAGGATGAGAAAACTCTAATGTTATATTTTTATGTGGATTAATCAAAAGATTCAAAATAATTGGTTCTTTTGTATGCTCAGAGGTAGTCATCATTAGTTTGCGATATGGTTGGAAGCCACATTTTTCTTGAACCCTCTTTGATTGTTGGTTAAATGAAAAATGCCCACAAAGCAGGAAATCATAGTTCAATTCATTAAATAAATACTTGATAACTATCTTTACTGCTTCTGGCATGATACCACTTCCCCAATAGTCTTTACTTAAAACAAAACCAAGTTCTCTTCCTTGATAGGTCGCAAACTCTGTCAAAGCTTCTTCTCTTCCATATTTTTTGATTTCAAGAGAGCCAATTACTTTTTGGTCTTCTTTGTGATAGATTGCAAATACTTGGTTACTCTCGATAAACATATCTAATATTTTTTGCGTTTCTTCTTTACTAGTATGATGTTTCCAACCAGCCATTTCACCGACACCTTCAACAGAAGCGTAAGCATAAAAATCATCTAAGTCCTCTTTTACAAATGGTCTTAAGATAAGTCGCTCTGTTTCTAGTTGTCTTCCATTAATATGAAAATCTGCGTTCATTAATAATTTCCCCTTTAGTAGTTATACATCATAACGATAACTATCATAGGCACGATAGATATCATCTAGATGTGTATGATTTAAAACAAATGAATCTCCTAGTAATGTAAACTCTCCATCGACGATTAATAGACCACTGTTTTTAGGGATTGCTACTACTGGATTTCCTACATCTTCAATTTCACGAATGATTGTAGATAAATGTTCTTCATCTTCGACGTAATTTATATCTACATCAAATTCTGTTAGTAGACCAAGTCCTTCTTGTAGTTCAAATGTATTATCTAGATTTGACTCGTGAAATGTATCAAATTGTACAAGAGCACCTGCATGATGTCCTATTAGGATACCATCAAAGTTGCATAACAAATCACGTAAGCCTAAATCTTCGATTCTCTGCATGATCCATTCACCGCAATCACCAGTGATCACAATTATATCCGCAGCTTCAATTTTCGCTTTTGCACTTGCGTAGTTATCCTTGTAATAATTAAACCAACTAATTTGTTTTTCACGGATACCGTAGTTATAGAAAGGACGTACCATCATTTCATACGCTGGTTTCCCTTTTGCAAAGAAGTCATCCCATGTCGCAAATTCATTAGACCAACCATCGTTATATGATAATGGCATCATCAGTACCTTCATATCTTTCTCGATGAGTTGTGATAATTCACCAAAGCCCCATGCTTGATCGAATGTAAATTGATTTAATAGTATATGTATCATGTTTATCACCTGCATTCATTATATGACTTGTATAGTAGAAAATCTATTTTGTATAATCTCTGTAAGGAGGAGGATGTTATGGTACGCTATCATATTTTTGTGGAAGGACGAGTTCAAGGTGTCGGTTTTCGCTACTTCGTTTCAATGCATGCACAATCTTATGGATTAACGGGAAGTGTGAAAAATCTAGATAATGGTTTGGTAGAAATCTATGTACAAGGAGAAAGTGATACCATTGACCAATTCCTTGCGACTATCATTAAAGGAGATGGTCGTTTCATCAAAGTTGATGATTACTCCTGTAAAGTTGTCCCTATCATCCCAGATGAAAGACGATTTTCCTGTCAGTATTATTAACATGCATACAATATTTTCCAAGGGCTAAAAATGCCCTTTTTTCTTTCAAAAATATTAATTTTTAAAATGTAAGCGATTACTTGTGATTTTTTTATCATTTACTATTGTCTTGATTATGTAAACGTGGTATTCTTGCTTACGTGAAATAATTCACATGGAGGAAAAGGACATGGCAGTCAAAAAGAAAGAAACTAAAGAAACAAAAGTAAATACAGCCCCTGTGGAAGTTCGTGTCAAAGAAGTAGACGATAAAGTTGCCCTTGCATTAAAGGCACTAAATGACTTTGCATCATTTGACCAAGAAAAAATCGACTATATCGTAGCAAAGTGTACAGTAGCAGCACTTGATCAACACGGTACATTAGCTAAGGCAGCAGTTGACGAAACAGGACGTGGTGTATTCGAAGATAAAGCAACAAAGAACTTATTTGCTTGTGAGTACATGGTGAATTACCTACGTGACCTAAAGACAGTCGGTATCATCAGTGAAGACCCTGTTACAGGTATTACAGAAGTAGCTGAACCAGTTGGTGTTGTTGCAGGTTTAACACCAGTAACAAACCCTACTTCAACCGCAATCTTCAAGAGTTTACTTGCATTAAAGACAAGAAATCCTATCATCTTTGCATTCCATCCAAATGCACAGAAGTGTTCATCTGAAGCAGCACGCATTGTATATGAAGCAGCTTTAAAGGCTGGTGCTCCTGAGAACTGCATCCAGTGGATTGAACATCCATCTATGGACGCAACAAGTGCACTTATGAATCATCCAGGTGTTTCTACAATTCTTGCAACTGGTGGTAACGCAATGGTTAAGGCAGCTTACAGCTGTGGTAAGCCTGCATTAGGTGTAGGTGCTGGTAACGCTCCTGCATATATTGAAACAACTGCAGATATCAAGCAAGCAGTTAACGATATCGCAATGTCCAAGGCATTCGATAACGGTATGATCTGTGCAAGTGAACAGACAGTTATCGTTGATGAGAATATCTACGAAGATGTTAAAGCAGAATTCAAACACTATAATGTACACTTCTGCTCACCAAAAGAAAAGAAATTACTTGAAACATACATGTTTGGATATACAGCTCACTCCAAAGGCGTAGAAAATGCAAAGTTAAACGGTGCAGTTGCTGGTAAGCCAGCTGCTTGGATTGCTGAACAAGCAGGTTTCAAAGTTGATCCTCAAACATCCATCTTAGTTGCTGAATTAGAAAAGCCAGGTGTTGAAGAACCACTATCACGTGAAAAATTATCACCAGTACTCGCAATGGAAAAAGCAAGTTCCGTTGAAGATGGATTTGATAAAGCAGAAGCTACTGTTATGTTAAACGGTGTTGGACATACAGCTGCGATTCATACACGTTCCGCAGAATTAGCAAAGAAGTTTGGTGAACGCATTAAAGCTTGTCGTTTAATTTGGAACTCCCCTACTACATTCGGTGGTATCGGTAATATCTATAACTCCTTTATTCCATCATTAACACTTGGTTGCGGATCTTATGGTCACAATTCAGTATCTGGTAACGTTAGTGCAATTAATCTGATTAACATCAAGAAGATAGGTAAAAGGAGAAATACAATGCAGTGGTTCAAGATTCCAAGCAAGATTTATATTGAACAAAATTCCATCACATACTTACGCGACATGCGTGAAATCAATCGTGCATTCATCGTTACAGACCGCACAATGGTTGATTTAGGTTATGTATCAAGAATTACTGAACAGTTAGCAGCCCGTAAGAATAAGGTACAAGTTCAATTGTTCTGCGACGTTGAACCAGATCCATCCTTACAGACAGTTAAGAAGGGTTGGGAATTAATGCAAGCCTTCAAACCAGATACAATCATTGCTTTAGGTGGTGGTTCCTCCATGGACGCTGCTAAGGGTATGTGGTTATTCTACGAACACCCAGAAGTTGACTTCGCTGACTTGAAGCAGAAGTTCATGGATATTCGTAAGCGTGCATTCCAGTATCCTGAATTAGGTAAGAAGTCTCACTTAGTATGTATCCCTACTACATCAGGTACAGGTTCTGAAGTATCACCATTCGCAGTTATTACAGATAAGGTTAACAAGCTCAAGTATCCATTAGCTGACTACTCATTAACACCTACAGTCGCAATCGTTGACCCAGCACTTGTAATGAGCTTACCTGCACAGGTTACAGCTGACTCCGGTATGGACGTATTAACACACGCATGTGAAGCATACGTATCCGTTATGGCTACTGACTACACAGACGCTCTTGCATTAAAGGCAGTACAGATGGTATTTGAATACTTACCAAGAGCTGTACACTATGGTGCTAAGGACGAAGAAGCTCGTGAGAAGATGCATAACGCTTCTACAATGGCTGGTATGGCATTCGCGAACGCTTACTTAGGTATGTGCCACTCTATGGCTCATAAGATTGGTGCTGAATTCCACACAGTACATGGACGTACTTGCGGTACATTATTACCATACGTAATCCGTTATAACGGCACAAAACCAGAAAAACCAGGTCTATGGCCTAAGTACCAATACTACAACGCTGATGAACGTTACGCTCAATTAGCACACGCTATCGGCCTCAAGTTCAACACAGTACAAGAAGGTGTTGAAAAGTTTGCCAAGGCAGTTCACGATTTAGGTATTGAAGTTGGTATGGCAATGAACTTCAAGTCACAAAATGTTGACAAGAAGGAATGGGAAGAAAGCTTAGAGAAGTTAGCTTACCTCTCATATGAAGACCAGTGTTCCCCAGCAAACCCACGTGTTCCAATGATCAAGGATATGATCGAATTAATGCGTGCAGCTTACGAAGGAACAGAAATTCATTACGAACAACACTAATGACAAAAGGCACATCGAGCGATGTGCCTTTTACTTTTTATTCTGTTGTAGCTTACTGGGTATTTGTTCACACCAGCCAATCCACTTCTCTTCATAGTCATGAGCAGAAATAACTCTGTCAACCAAATCATATGGAGAATGAATTCCCTTTTGAGTACATTGTTCTACACAATAACGATATAGATTCCAATCTAGTTCATCTTCATCGTAGACTAGTGGTACCGATTCTAAACCTGCAAGTATTGCCGAGACTGCCCTTGTATGTCCATCCGTTAAGATCGGAATACCATCTAATACCTTCACAGGTAAAGGTTCAAAGTTTGATAAATCATCTTTATGAAACCATGCTTGAATGTTCGATAGTTTCGCTTGCGAAATATAAAACTGGGATGGTTGTAAATCTTTTAAAGAATAATCTGGATTCTTCTTTTGACTCATTTGCCACTCCGATAATGATACATTATAATTCCACCTGCTACTGCTACATTTAAAGACTCAAAGCCTTCCATCTCAATACGTACACGATAGTCAGCTTGCACAATAATATCTTGATGAACACCTTGTCCTTCATTTCCCATCACAAATGCCATACATTCTGATACAGGTATTTCACTCATTGTCGTAGATTCCTGTAAAGAAGTCGCAATGACTTTTACACTATGACTTTGTAATGTAGGAATTAAAGTTACGAAGTCTTTGCGTATAACAGGGATATGAAACAAGGCACCTTGGGTAGAACGAATTGCTTTATCGTTATAAAGGTCACAAGTCTCAGTTGAACAATACACGCCATCAAAACCAAATGAAATTGCGGTACGGATAAGTGTGCCAAGATTCCCAGGGTCTTGAATGCCATCCAATAATAATAGACGATTTTGTTTTGTAATATCTAGCTTACGTTGACGGCAAACCGCAATGTAATGTACATTTGAAACATTCTCAGATAACTTTGCCATAATGGTAGGTGTTACTTCTACCACATGTTCAAAGTCAAATGGTGAAGTTGTATCCGTTACAATTGTTTCTACGGCATTGGCCGCTAAAGCTTCACCAATAAGATGTTCTCCTTCCACAAGAAATAAACCCGTTTCATCACGGTATTTTTTCTTATGTAATAGAGTCCAGTTTTTTATTTTTGTATTCTGTAATGAACTTATCTTTTCCATAGTCATATCATATCACATCTATTTCGTAGCGACGATTTCAAACAAAGGAGTTGAAGCGTAATTGATTTTCTCCTCTTGCGTCCATACTCTTTGGTATACTTCTGTATCAATCTGAATATCTTGAAAGCCAATCTTCTCTAATTCTACTTTGTCCCAAGAAGGTCTATCTATAAGCGTCATCGGTAACTGTTCTGCGATACGCTCCATCTGGTCAAAGTTTTCTCCGATATTATGGTCGTACAGATGTGCTCGCTTTACATTTTGGCGGTCTTCTTCATACGCATTGCGTAACTCTTCAGAGAATAAGTAGTGATACCAATTCGCATCGAAGATAATGAGTTTGCCTGATGGTTTTAATACACGATACCAATCTTGATAGGCAGCTGTTGGATTCTCTAAATTCCATGTTAGATTACGGTTGATAATCACATCAACGGAATTATCTTCAAACTCTAAATGTTCTGCTGGTTGTTTAAGAAAACGAATGGAAAGATGATACTTTCTCGCATTTTCTTGGGCTTGTTTTAACATCTCTTCGGTACAGTCGATGCCTGTCACCTGATAACCTGCTCGACTGAGAAGGATTGCCATAAACCCTGGACCAGTACCGATATCTAATATCTTTAGGTCTTTCTTCCTTGGAAAGTGGCTTGTTAGTTCACATAACCAGGAAACAGTAGATGTCCCTGCTAATTCTTCATTATTTTCGACGGAATAACTATCCGCACGCTTGGTCCAATATTGGATAATTTTTTCTTGTATTGTATGCATGTCTCTTAATCCCTTATTGTGTTTCATTCTATCATAGTTCAAATGAAAACCCGAATTTCTTCGGGTAATTATCGTCTTTGTCGATATACTTCAAAGGATAATACAGCAGCAGCGCTGGCTGCGTTTAACGCATTGCGAAAATCATTTGCGTATGGAATATAGATATTTTGTTCAATCTCATTTCGCACAGCAGATGATAGTCCCCTCATTTCACCACCGATGGCTATTAAACTAGGCTTTTGATAGTCCGCTTCTAGATATGTAATAGCGTCTTTACGCATTGCCGCATAGGTTTTAACACCTTGTTTTTTAATATCTTTAACAAGTTGTGGTAAGTTATCAGACATGACAATATTCATGTATTCAAAGGCACCTGCACTGGATTTGGCAATTGTGCTTTCCGCACTCGTCCAATCGTGTTTTGGTAGGATTAATCCATCACAACCTGCACTATATAAAGTGCGGATAATATATCCTAAATTAAATGGATCTTCTACTCCTTCTAGCAATACAAGAAATGGTGCTTTACCATGCATGCATTCGGATAGTTCTTGATAGACTCTAGGACCTGCTTGCGCAACCAATCCACCGTGTGTTCTCCCAGTTGCCATTGAGTTAATTTCTTCACGTTCTAACGGCATGCATGGAATTCCTTTTTCCTTTGCACGATGTAAGATAAAGTTTAAGTCCTTATCATTTTTATGTTTATCGTAGTATAGCTTTTCAACTTTACGATGATTTCCTAAAATGGCAGCTTTTACACTAACATTTCCTTCAAGTAACATTAGCGTGCCCTCCGCACTAGGTCATTTTCACCTATTTCAAATGGGATTGGAACTTGTACCACTACCATTGGACGTCTAGAACTTACAAGGTATTCTCCCTTTGGATCTTTAATCCACGCAACTTTGAAAGTACGCTTGTCTTTGCCAGGTGAAATCACTTCTAACATTTCACCAACATCAAAGGCATTACGTGTCTCTAAGTAGGCTACATTTGCATCTTGGTCGTATCCAGCAACCTTGGCTAAGAAGTCATGATTTACATCCGCATCGGAGTATGCATGGTAAATCAATGTATTTAATCCCGCTTTGCCAGGATAGAACGCTGTTGTTGTCTGGCGATTTTCAGCACGAGAGATTTCCTTTTTGTGATATGCCAATCTGTCTGGTGAAAGTGGTCCATCATTCTCTGCAATCTCATCAATCAGATGACGATATGCACTAACAACAGATGCGACATAGTACTCTGTCTTCATACGTCCTTCAATCTTTAAAGAACTAACACCTGCATCCATCAACTCATACATATAATCAGCTGCCAGTAAGTCTTTTGAACCCATGGAATATAAAACATCAGTATTTAATTCTTTATCATCTTGATAGACATGATATTGCCAACGACAACTTTGTGCACAACCTCCACGGTTGGCATCACGCAATGTCATACGATTGGATAATGTACATCTACCAGAGTAGTTTACACACATACCACCATGGATAAAGGCTTCCGTATCCACTGGGCACTCTTTTGTAATGGCATAGATATCTTCAATCGAACATTCACGAGCAAGTACTGCACGGTCTAGCCCTAACTGTTCGTGCAAGAATTTAGCTGTTTCGACATTCGTAATACTCATCTGTGTAGAACAGTGTATTTCTAACTTAGGTGCACATTCACGTGCTAATTTCATAATCGATGGTGAAGCCGCAATGATCGCTGTAACACCATACTCTTCTAACTTCATTAAGTATTCACGTAAACCCTCATAATCTTCTTCATGAGGAATGACGTTTGTTGTGACATGGATATGTGCGTTATGTTGACGGGCAAATTCACACGCCTCCTTGATATCTTCCATCGTAAAGTTGGAAGCTCTTGAGCGTAAAGAATAGGATTGTCCTCCAATATAGACAGCATCTGCACCATAGCGAATCGCCGTCTTACAACGATTCAGATCCCCTGCTGGGGCTAATAATTCAGGTTTCTTCATCATAATTTTATCTGATCGTCTTCTGTCCATAATATCCATCCGATACTGGTAATTCTGGATATTTGGATACAAATTCCTTTCTAACACTCTCGCCATCTTCCCCATCAAGCACACGACGATACATCCGTATCGCATCTAATAGTGCATCCTGTGGAATATAGTTTCCATACATTTCAAAACGCTGAATGCCTGCGTTTGAAAAAGGCTCTAACCACGCAAAAGACTCCTGTACAAAATCCGTGTAGATCATCATCCCTGCTTCATTTTCATATGCTGGCATCATACCATCACGTTTTTGTTCACGAAGGTATAGATGATGGTTATGATGTAAAGGTTCTTCGATATTTGCGACTTCTTGATATGCTGTTAGTAATGGTCGCTTAGAAATACTCATTAATAAGTATCCAAATACCTGAATACCACAATGACGTACACTTGAGGCAATCTTCAAGATTTCCTCTTCTGTTAAAAGTGGTGAAATATTCACCGAATACATTCCTGTCGATAGCCAGAACTTTGCGTCTTCTGCAGAAGTCACTAAAGTCTCTGGGCTATAGATGAGTTTATTTTCTAAGGACAACTCCTTGGCCACTTGATATAGACCAGGATCTGCAACAATGACACCATCTACTCCAATCTCAAGTAATTGTTTCAACTCTTGTTGTGCGTATTTGATTTCACTTTGTGGAAACAACCGATTCATCAGCACAAATAGCTGTATCTGCACCAAATGTGCTTGTGTTAATAGTTCTTCAATCTGCGCAATTGAAAAAGTGTGGAGCGAGCTAAATACTCCCCCTTCGAGCGCAACGATTACTTCATCTGCACCTGCTTCTTTAAGTAGCGCAATATCTTCTTTTCTTTCACATGTAACTGATATTTTCTTCATACCGCCCTATTATATCATGAATTCCATGCACACCATTTGACATTGCACATACTTATGCTATGTTATAGACGTAATTGGCGTTAAGTGCTGTTTGGGACGGGTCCTTACAGACGAAAAGCATAGCTTGCGGTCATTACAACTCCCATTATGTGAATGAAAACCTTTCTTCACAAATGGATGTGAAAGGAAGGTTTTTTTATATGTTTAAAAAAGAATTTTGGAACTCATCTGCTTCAAAACTAAAATCAGTAAAATATCTTGCGTTAATGGGTGTGTTTATCGCACTCAAGATTGTAGCTTCTAAACTATACTTCCCAGTATCCGAAAATTTAAAAGTAGGATTTGGCTTTGTGCTACTCGCAATTGAATCATCGATTCTTGGTCCAATTGCTGGTGCACTATCTGCAATTATCACTGATAACCTAGGTTTCTTCTTAGGTGGTGGCGGTGTCTATTTTGCTGGGTATACATTAACACCAGTGCTTGCGTGCCTAGTTTGGTCATGTTTCTTATACAAGCAAAAGATTACTGTCGTTAAGATTGTTATTGCAAAACTCATCAACTCATTATTTATAAATGTAGTAGTTGGATCTCTTTGGAGTTCTATGTTGTATGGTAAAGGCTATCTTTTCTACTTTACAAAGAGTTTCATTAAGAATTCGCTCTTGTTTCCTATTGAAGTCATTTTACTAGTCATTGTGTTCAATGCATTAGCACCTATCCTTAAGCGCTCTAAGCTCATTGATTCATCCAATACATTCCCAATTCCTTGGATCTAATTCTTGCCTGCTGTAACATCAGCAGGTTTTCTTTTTGTATGCAGAAAATCATTGGTGTATAATTGCAATATGATAGAAAAACATTACTGGAAGATTAAGCAAGCAGCCTTAGATATTGATTTATGTGTTGTTTCCAAGCATCACAGTATCGAAGAAATACAATCGTATTACGACGTAGGCGAAAGAATCTTTGCGGAAAATAGAACTGCCGAACTTGTTTCAAAGGCAGCAGTTCTACCAAAAGATATTGCTTGGCATTACATCGGTCATTTACAACGCAATAAAGTAAAAGAGATATTACCGATTGTTTCGTGTATTCAATCGCTCGATAATATCGCTCTTGCGAAAGTTATCGAAAAAGAAGCGACTAAATTAAATCGTACGGTTGATGTGCTGATTGAATTACATTTAGCTAATGAAGATAGCAATAAGAGCGGATTAGATCCCGCTGATGTGGAGACATTTACAAACTTCCTACTACAGGAGTGTCCACATATTTCGATACAGGGTTTAATGACGATGGGACCACACACAGAAGATACAGCACGTATCCACGAAGTCTTTGCGAAAGCACAAGATATCTTCAAACATCTTCAGGAAATATTTGGTAAACAATACTTTCATACTCTTTCTATGGGTATGAGTCATGACTATCCAATCGCAATTGAACATGGCAGTACGATGTTACGAATTGGAACATATTTATTTGAGGAGGATGAATTATGACATTTACAAAAAAGAGCGCAAATCTAACTCCAATTGCAGATGCAGTATTTACTGTCGTTGCGAAAGCAAAAGAAGATAAGCGTATCAATGGGGAAGAAAATGTAATTGACGCAACGATTGGTACACTTTGTGATAACGATGGAAATCTCGTTGCACTTAAGTCTGTATTTGATCACTATGATGAAATCGACCATCGTATCAAAGCTTCCTATGCCGCAAGTTTTGATGGAAACCCTAACTTCCGTAAAGATGTGTATGAATGGGTAACCCAAGGTACTAATCTAAAACTTGCACATAACGTTGTCGCAACCCCAGGTGGCTCAGGTGCAGTTAGCTCTACCTTTACTTCTGTATTAGATGAAGGAGAAACTGTCATCATCCCAAATATTGCTTGGGGTAGTTATCGCTTGATGGCTACAGAAAACAATCTAAAAATTGCCGAGTATGAACTCTTCAATGATGAAAATCACTTCAATATTGATTCCATTAAAGAAACTGTACATGAAGTAATGAAGACGCAAGAGCGCATTCTATTACTCATCAATGACCCTTGCGAAAATCCTACTGGATATACAATGAGTCATGAGGAATGGAAAGAAGTTATCGATTTTGTAAATGAAGTATCAAAAACACATCCTGTTGTTTTAATGGATGATATTGCATATATCGATTATGCTTATAATACTGATGCATCTCGTAAGTATATGGAAACTTGGAACAAACTAAGCGATAATGCGGTGGTTGTCGTATGCTTCTCCTGTTCTAAGACAATGACTTCCTATGGCTTACGTTGTGGAGCTACGGTGATTCTCGCTCAAAAAGAAGAATCGGTTGCGGAAATGAAGACAGTATTAGAGAAGAAAGCACGTGCTACTTGGTCTAATATTCCAAACGCCGCAATGGAAAACTTCAGTTGGGTCGTTAACGAAAATCGTAAAGAATTCCTCAAAGAGAAACAGCTCTATATCGACCTCATGAAAGAACGTTCTTTCATCTTCGTTACAGAAGCACACGAAGTTGGACTAGCACATTATCCATTCCGTGAAGGCTTCTTTGTAACATTAAAAATCTATGATAACGATCTATGCAAAAAAGTACATGAAGCATTCATAGAGAATCATATTTACACAGTGAAGGTAAACCACGGTATTCGCGTTGGTTTATGTTCCCTACCAAGCCATAAGATTTATGGCCTAGCAAAGAAAATGAAGGAGATTGAGGATACTATCCTCAAGTAGAAAACTATGCCAGCTGCTACGACACATGTTGAATTTGCGAAAGATGTACTTCGCACAATGGACGGAGAACATGCAAGCATGATAACAAATAAGGGAATGTTTTATCTCGGCTCTCAAGGCCCAGATATGTTATTCTTCTCAAGAGCTTCTCTTTTACCAGGATCCCTTAAAAAATATGGTGATTTAATGCACGATGAAAAGTGCGATAAATTCATCGAATACTTTGATAAGTATAGTGAAAATGATTCTAATCTTAGAAGTTACTTCTATGGTTTCTTATGCCACTACGCTTTGGATTCAACTGCACATCCATTAATCAATGCCGTCGCAAGAGATACCCATATTCAAACAGGTTTACACGAAGGTGCTGCACACGTTATCAGTGAAGCCAATATCGATGTATGGATGTTGCACCAACGTGGAAGAAGTGAACAATCCTATGATGTCTTCAAATATATGAAGATTGATAAAGTATCTAAGTCGAAACTCGGATTAATGTATGCAGGAATGTTCCAAAATGTATTCAATCTTAAGATTAAACCTAGTTTATGTGCAGAATCTGCTACTGAAATTGTTCGCTATACAAAGTTCTTATATCCAACAAAACTTAAGTACGACTTATTATGTGCACTAGAAAAGCAAATTAAAATACCACCCGTTTTATCCGGGATGGTATTGTATAACAAAAATGATTTTAAGGTATTAAATTTAGAACATAAATCTTATCCACTTCGTTACGACCTAAGTCGAGAGATTCATGCGTCATTTCCAGAATTATATGGTAAGGCAATTCAGTTTGCTAAACAGTTAATTGATACACGTAGCCCTGAAGACTTCCGTATCAACTTCAATGGTGAACCTTACCAAGAGTAAAGCCGATTCAACTGAACCGGCTTTTTAAATATCTGTTTCTGCCCAAGAAGGTAATTCATTACCCTTACGGATTAGTACTGTCTTTTGATAATTTGTTTGATTTAGGAAACGTAACACTTGGTCTACTTCTTCCTCTGTACAACCCACAAGTACCTTTACATCTAATTCCTTGATTAGAATGTCTGCCGCAACAACCAATGCACTAATCTCATAACGATTCCCACTACCTGCATAAAGCGATACACCATCTTTACCAAAGCTCTTTGTATCGTTGATATATCCATAATCAACTGGATAAATCAAGTTCTGAAAGCGTGGATGAACTTCACCTTTTTTTCTTGTAATCTGGTAACCACTGGATAAATAAAGCGTATCTAACTTCTGCCAGAAATAGGCATTATTTTCAAATTCAATCATCGTATACCCCTTTGTTTGTTTCATTATACTATTACCAAATATTTCTGTAAATATATCCTATTTTCTCTGAAAAAAATTTCATTAAAATTAGATTTTTGAAATATTTATTTCAAGTTTCTTTATTCCCAGATAGAGGAATCTTTTCCTGACGCCACTTCAAAGTGATACTTTGCAATACCGATGTCAGTATCTAGCGCAATACCTAAACCTTTTTTTACATACACTTTTTCATCTCTAATGCCAAATCGATAACTATGTTGGTTTAGAGCTGACGGTGCCATAGCCACCGCCTCTACACCTTTTATAAACCAATCTGGAAGTTCAGGGTATCCAATGGATAAATCTTTTACCTTCTTATATTTATGTTCTCTTCCTTGGTTTTCGCCATATCCAATAGCGATAACCATCAAAAACTTTTCACCAGGTTTTAAATCTACAACACTTTCAATCTTTTTATAGGTACCACCTACCCAACAAGTATTGAGACCTAACATCTGTGCTTTAAGTACAATCTTCTCTCCATAGTAGCCACAACGCTCATCGAATGTAGAATCTTCCTTTCCTACAAGAGCGATATAGTTTTTTACATTCGAGAATAGACCATAGTGAAATAAACCTTTGGCAAAAGCTTGCGGTTCATTCTCAATTAGTTGAATGTGTAGGTTTCCTTCTTGATTGCATTTATCAATATACTTACGTAATTCATCACGTACGTCTGTATCAATTGGTTTATCTAAATACGAACGTACAGAATGTCTTTGTTTGATAGCATTTAATAGTTCCATCTTCATTTCTCCTTTAAAAAGAAATGGCACAAACTATTTCAGATTGTGTCATTATCAACAAAATTATTATAACAGGATATGTATCAATACGATTCTTTATTTATTATTCACAGAGAAAATATTTTTAAAACAAACCAAAATAATTCCAACCGACACCAACAGTATTGTCAACCACTCATTCATCTTAAACGCATCATTGGTTTTAACTATTATTGAGGATTGTTTTATTGTATTTGTAATCGTAAATATCCATACTTCATTTGTTTTATCCGGATCAGATATAGAGGTTGTATAACTTGCGATTTCGTCTATCATTTGAATGTTGTATTGATCAGAAGCTTGTAAATTTAACCAAGTATATGACCAGTTGTTCAGAGAGTTGAGAATCTGTTCTCCTATGTAATCATTTCCTTTACGCAAAATTACACGAATGTTCGTTGGTCGTTTTCCAAGTTGATTATTATGATCGATCCATTCTGCGTTAACGGTAATTGCCGTTGCGGTTGCGGTATAGATCTGACACTTTGGAGAAGCATCAATTTGGCGATGATTGGTAGTACTACCATCAGATTCTGTTTTTGGCATCTGAACCAGAAAGGCTGTCATACTTGCACGATAATCTTGCGAAAGATTAGGTTCTCCCGTCTTACTAACAAGATAAATCGCATCCTCTAAATTTGAAAATGTCGTAATTCCATTCTGATTTGAAATCATAGTCTGAGATGGTATCTGAGTTTTCGCAACTGATTCAATTCTTTCGATATCCGCTTGTCTTAGTTCATAGACATCAATACCAAGATTTTGATATTCCGACATCAGTTGCCAACTTCCATCTGCTTTCTTCTCGGCAATCTTATATAGAGAAACTGCCATCCCTGTTAATTTTGTTCCATCACTTGTTCCGGTATATACTGTGATACTTCCATCGTTGATAGCGTGAGTCGGTAATGATGTACATACTATCAGGAAGATACTGAAAAACACATGATACAATACATGCCAAAAACATCTATGATTGTCCATTGTGCGTCTTAGCACATCATCACCACCTTCCTTACTATTTTTTCTTTTTCCGTTTCTTAAAAAACTTTATAAAAACCCCAACGAGTATTATCAAAATGACGATTGATATAACGAGTGGCCAGAATATTTCCGTTTGCCACCACAACAGTTTCACAGTTGAATCATGTTGTTGGCTAAAGTCATAATCTATACGATGACCACGAACCAACAACCGATGATCGTTAACACCAAATGGTGTACAGGTTAAAAGTGTGACAAAATCACTATCTTTTATTATTCGTAACTCTTCTACTTCATCAGGTAATACCGTTTTTATTTGATCTATTTGATATGCAAAATCCTTATTCAAAACATGTACGAAGAAAATATCGCCTTCTTTTACATCCTCTAGGTCTGTAAAGATACGTCTTGAAGCCATACCATTATGTCCAACAATAACTGCGTGTGTACCTTCTCCACCAACGGGTAACGAAGAATTTTCTAAGACACCAACACCCTTATCTAAAACAGTATTTGATGTGCCATAGTACATTGGTACATAAATTTTAGCAGAGGGCACTTCAACATATCCTAGCATCACTGCAGGTTGTAATAACTCAAAATCTTGATAATCCTGCTGCTGAACATAATTAATTCCATCACCAGAAAATGGATCGGCTGGATAGCTTAAAGGAAGCAATTTATTGTATTCCTTCGCAATTGAAATCAATCTTTCGATTGTTGATTCCTCTGTTTTTGCCATCTCCGTATTGTAGTCTGCAATATCTTTTACAGCAAATTGCTGATTAACATAGTTTGCGATACGTGGATAGGCCATCGTACATATACCAACAAGTATTATGAGAAGTCCAAGTAGACGTTGCTTATTGTTTTTCTTCATGAACTTCTCCTTTCGTTATTTTCAAACCGCTATATTATTTCTGTTCTCCCTTATTGCCTTTGCCCATAATGTATAAACCACCAACCACAAGCAATGCACCTGCAAGCATGATTAAGATTGCGGAGAAAGCACCTGCTTCAGGAATATTTAATCCCTTAGTATTTGCTACCTTTAGCACTAGTCCATATGTATTTGTTGTGGAAACTGTACTACCTTCTTCAATATCAGAACCTGTAGGTGCACTTTGCATCGCAATAGTTGCCTTACCTGTTGGTTGATTACCCGCAGTTTTTTCAGCCGTAACGATTACCTTTACTACACCAATATCACTATAACTTGCACTCTTTAGTACTGTTTCCTTCATGTAATATGTGCCTTCATCTAAACCGGCTAATTCATTTGACATATTACCTGTGCCGACTGTAAGTTTTGCATCAACACCATTAAGCTTAAGTACATCTGTACAGTTTTCATCTGTATAAAGTGTAAACTCAACACCAGTCATATCTGCTGTGCTGTTATATCTATCAACCTTATGAATCTTAAATTTATATGTAAATGTCTTGGTGGAATCCGATAATGTTGCTGTATCATTTGGTGTATTTGGATTCTGTGTAAATGTTAAAGTTGCTGTGTTTGTATTCCCTGTCGTATCGTTTGCAACAGCATCGGAATTAAGCTTTACAGAGTACGATACTTTTACATTTTGTCCTTGATTTTCGATAATCCAGTCATTGTTGAATTTTATAGAAAGTTTACGCGTATTTTCATCAAAAGCTACTGTGTATTTAGAAGCCGCAACAGCCACACCACCTACAGTTACAGTTACACCACTTGCAGGTTGTCCTGTTGTGAATTGATAATCTAATCCAGCAGAGAATATATCATCAATTTGGAATAATAATGCATTCGCAGCCAATCTTGTCTGCGCATTATATTCATACATCGGAATTGCAGATTCAACATTGTAGTTTACTGTACCACCAATAGCTACATCATTTGTTTTCACAGGAACATTGTTATCATTAATTGTTTTTCTTAGTGATGTACTACTATCTTTTAAAGTAATTGTCTTTGCTGTATCACCCATGTTAACAAGCATTGGACGAGATGCAATTCTTGTATGTTGATATCCATCGTTATCTGTCCATGTTTGACCATTACTTGTTGTCTCGACAACTACCCACATACCCTTTGAGAGTTCCGCTTGGTTATTCGCAAAAGTAATACCTGTAAGGTTCTTCGCAGCCGCATAGCGTTCTAATTGTACGGCTAATTTCGCAGCTTCTGTACTATTAGTCACATCTGTTTGAACACCTGTGATAATTGTTGCGGCAGAATTTAAGATTTCATTTCCATTGAACTTATAGGAACCATAAGTTGCATTGTTATTAAAGAAATCTGCAAAATCAGTCGTAATTGAACGATCATCAATCACCTTATAAGCAGTGAATGTTCCATTTGCTGCAGTGGCTGGTGTTCCCGTATTGTCACTTAAAGTTAAAGTTGCTGTTGATGCATGTACACGCAATGGTATAAGTGCTACGCAAAGCACCATGACGCTGAAAATTGTTAAAATTGTTGTGATTTTTCTTTTTACATTTGAGTAAGTGGTTGACATAATTTTATTCCTCCTTTTTTTATTTTTAATTGTTATATTGAGTGGTTCATTTATGGTTGTGACTTCTAATCGCAATCACACCACCTCCAATCAGCAGTAGTAACCCTACCATACGTAGGATTAATATATCTTTTGTGCCGCTTTCTGGCATATTAAGTCGCCATTGATGCGCTAATGTTAGACTATGTGAATCAGAGGTAACAATCTCCCATTCAGGTGGAGAATGCCATGTAATATTTCCCTGTGCATTAATTGTAAATGATGCTACACCCTCTGGTTTTAGGTAATGATCTGCAGCTTTTATTACTTTGAGATAGTATGTTTTATTAGCCGCTAGTCCATATATTTTAAGAGATCCATCCACATCCGAGGTGAACTCCGTCTTTTGTGTTGATGTTGTTTGGTTCTTATTTGAGTCGTATGCCCTTACAACCTGTTGGCAATCAGCGTCACTATACAATTGGAACGTTACACCTTTAACTTTTGTCGTTCGCTTACCGCTATCAACATTTAGAATTTGTAATGCATATTGGTCATTGTATAAAACTATCTGCGGCCCAACAATTTGTATTTCACCTTTCAACCAAGTAAAGTTACCATCTCCCGTTACTTTAAAGTCTAGAATGGAATCATTCGGCAAGATGTAGCCATCTTTTGTTTTGGTTTCATACAGTTTATAGTTTCCCGGTCGTAAATCCTTGAGATTCACTTTCCCATCACTTTCCGAAATGATAGTACCCAGTTTTACACCATCTTTTTGAAGTTCGAATTCGACTCCATTTAATGGTGAATTGTCTGCCCTATTTTTCTTGTATAGCACGACATCCAATGTAATAGGGGTGTTTTCAACTTTGATTGTACCACTCTTACCATTTACCCCTGCTAGTCCTCGAATTGTAAAATCTGAATCAACTTGGAATGTATACCAAATCGTATTTTGTTTATAATCCTTAGGTGCTTTTATTTCTTCAATTATGTATGTTCCAATTGGTAGGTTATCAAATGTTAACTCTCCATTCGAATTTGTTTGTAACGTCTTTTCATATCCACCACCAAATCGCTTAATTTTAAATTCTGCATCTTTTAGTTTGATTTGATTATCTTTAGAGTCAACCTTAAGGATAGAGATTTTTGTTCCCCCATTTTTCGTGTTGGTAATTGTCCGGCTATAACCTTCTTTAAAACTAACAACACCATTTGTGGCTACCGATAACTCTGAAACTGCATCAGTAGGCAAATCATATTGTGATGTGTTTGATACTGCTGTTTCAACGATGCGGAAGTCACCAGCAGGAAGTCCACCGAAGGAAAAGTAACCATTGTCAACGGATTGCGTTTGAATGATATTAACCCATGCATTTCCATTCCATTTCTGCAACATGAACCTAGCACCTGAAACTGGTTCTCCAGTTGAGCCTAGTTTTGTAAATTCCATCGCATTTTTATAAATTGGGTCATTTACAAGTTTAATACCAGAATCCGTCTTTAATATACGCATATTTACATCCGGATTAAGTGTAATAACATTCCCTGATGTATCCCAAATATCACCAATATCATTCTTTGGCAGTTCTGATGAGGAGTCATTATCCTGCGGTAGCGGGTATGGCGATGGGGTATAAATATTAAATAAGATACCACCAGGTTCAAACCCTAAATTACCATTACGATGAATGTATCTATTTTTAACAATTCTATTTGGAACTACCGTGTATATTTTCCAAAATTTCCGATTCTGATTACGAGGTTCAAAGATAAATGTTGACGGTGTAGAACCTAATAACAGTTTATTTCCATTCGCATCTCGCGTTAGATATTGTCCTGAATATACATTCTTCAACTCTACCGCGAGTTGTCCACTTGCTGTCGAATAACACTCAGTAACTTCCCAAAGTTGTTTTTTCAATTCCTCTGTATCCTGAGTAGGACCACCCACTTGAACAACATTTGTAACAGAATTATTTGCATTACCAACTGCCTTCGTATTGCTTCCTGTATTTCCATCTACAAGCTGTATATAAGAGCCTTTTTTAATAGCTGTTGTAGAAGAAGGTAATAAATTGAAATTGATTTGTGGTTTTGGACCTTTCGATATGACAACACGTATTGTTGAACCCTTTGGAGCTGTACCACTCGATGGGCTTTGGGAGATGATAGTTCCCTGAGGTTGTGAGGAGTATTCTTCCGTAGCGTCGATCATGAAGTTTCCATTCACTACATTCTTTGCATTTACCAAAGTCTTTCCTATTAGATTTGGGACCGCAAGATACTCTGCACTATCTATACGGAAGCGATATCCACCACTTGGCAACATATACGAAGATCCCGTTGTGATTTGTTTCAAATAATAAATACCAGGATTCAAATTATTCAGTAACATCTTTCCATTGGAATCAGTCGTTCTAGTTGCGATAACTGTAGTACGATCAGCATCTGCATATATTTCGAATTTTGCATTCGCAATTGGAGTTGCTGGGTTATTGGAAGATACCAACTGTAATTCTAATTTACTATGGTCAACGGCCGTAATTGCACGGTCAGATTCAACTACAACAGATTGGTTAGAAGCAGGTGCTTCCTTAATCGTTGTATCTTCTTCAATTATATCTTCCTCAATATTCTCAACAGTCGGCTCAATTGTGTACTGCATATGCATTGTGCTAATTGCTTGATAGCCACTTTCAGTCTTTTTTTCTAAAGATACTGATATATCTGCAGTTTTTTCACTTTCATTATTTTGTGGTGGGATGATGACAGGAATGGATACACTTGCTCGCCACTTTTCCCAATCAAACGTAGTTGGATCTACTATCTCTACGATTGTAAATACTAGCTTGTAATCCGGTTCAATATCACTACCTACGTTCTCGATAGTACCTTCTAGTTTCATAGTTTCATCTTCGATTGAGAATTTCTTATCTTCAATTTTTGTATTATCTTCTGTGATATATGAGAAAATCTCTGGTAAATCGAATGTAAAATAATCTCCAACTTTCCATTTTGCATTTTCATTCGATGAAACCTTTTTTAAATCGATACCTAGATAATAAATATTATCGAAATACAGCAGACTGTTTTCTGGATAGTTTTCTTCAATCTCTTCATTCTCTTTCAAATACAGCCTCGTAAAATCAATTTGGTCTGAAATATCGTCCACATCATTGGCATGCACAGCAAAAAATACTGAAAATACTGGCAGTAACATCGATACCACTAGTATCCACAATATCATTTTTAAGTGATTGCTTTTGCCCTTAAAAAAGAGACTATGCATTTTCAACAAAGTTTCTCCTATATCTACCGAAAAGTCGGGTATTTTCACAAATCATTCTAAAATTGGCCATTCTACGATAAATAACTTGCATGCATGTTATATAATACTTGGTTTCCAAATATGCAATTGCCATAATATAGCCTTTACTGTATCGTATCTTTGTTATATCAAGGAATAGGCATTTTAGCAAGAAATTTAGTTATGATTACACTTTGTTTATCGACTGTTTTTAACTTCCTATCGTAACTATCAAACCACAAAAAACAAGACTTTCTATGTATCAATGAAACACAAATATCATTTTTTAAGCACAAAAAGGACTAGTAATTTAGTTACTAGTCACTTGTTTGTATATTTATTGATATTTATGCCTCATAACAAATATATAAAGGTATCCCATCATCGATACAGAGAATACGCATAGATACCAAGAGATATTGAACGAATCGTCCGTCTTTGGTGTAGAGATACCCACCCAACGATAGACGTGTGTAGTATCCCCGTTAATAGCTGTACTTGTGGAAAGATATACATATCCATCAAATACCTCCGGGCCAAATGTTCCATAAACTCTTTCCTTAATTGGTGTACCATCTTCGGTTACCCAATTTGTTTTCACACGGTATGTATAAATGAATTCCAATAAATTCATCTGGTCAGATGAAAGTGTTAGATTCTTACTTTCATAATCCACTGCATAATCCGGGATAAGTTTGCCATATCTAAAGAGTACCGTAAATAAGTTATCATTCCCTGTATCTTCTTGTGCAAGAACCCTACCTTGATCATCGATATAACGAATTCTCCAACTTGTCGGTTTGCGTCCAACCCACTTTGCGTAGATTGTCATATCATACGCAATTGACTCATTGATATCAAAAGGTTGTGTAAATGCTGGATCTTTATACCAACCATCAAACCAATATCCATCCTTAGAAGGAATGTTTGGAATATCCTTATGTACACTAGACATCTTAGGAATTGTTACCAGTGCAGGTAGTACAGAAGTAGCACCATTACTTACAACCGTTACATTAACTCGTGGCTCTTCCCATCTAGCATATAAGAAACGATCACGATTAGACATTGTCGCATTATCTTTAAGCTTAGTACCCTCTTTGAACGTATCAGTTGTATACCAACCTGTAAATACATAGTGTGCTGGCACATTACTTGGTCTTACTGGGTTATTCAGGATATTTTGATAGTTAGATAATGGTTCTCCATAGTAGAGATTTAATACTGTGCCATCCGTATTTTCTAAGTGAAGATTATACTTATTTCGTGTTTTATATACGTGCATATATGTCTGACCATCACCATCATAGTCATTTACCACTTGATTGTTGTTGTATACAACGATGAGTGAACCACCAGTATATGCAGTTAAATCAGGGTTAGACGCATTAACATCTGTAGTGTAATCATCTACCCCATTAGTCCAATAATAATATGAATAGTTAAATGCGGCTGTATTAGGGAAATATACACTAAACTTGCTGTAGGAAAGTGTATCTACATCCCAAATACGATTATTTGGATTCCTTGACCATGTGCCATCTGGATTTTGTTCATGATAGATGATATGAATTTTCTTTTCACTTGGAGCTACTGCTAATTTTCTAGCATGGAACTCTAAATGATATGGATCAACATTAAAGAATTGTTGTTCTGTAAAGGTAGGTGGTGTCTTGTCATAGTGAGAGCTTGCATTATTTGGCGCAGACCATAGATAGGTTAGGTCAATGCTAAAAATACCGTCCGTCTTATGTCCATAGATTCCTTGGTATGACTCACGGCGCTCCTCTGTATTTGTAGTGAAGTTGTAATACACAAGTGTGATTGTCATCACTGGACGATCATAGTATACATTCACTACCGTTGAACCATCTGCTAAGACTAGCTTTGTCGCATTCTCTGCATCTGTCTTTACCTGATTGTATTTACGATAGGTCGTATCATATTGTGGACCGTTATAGATAACCGTACTATTTACATTCTGTGTCTTCGTCTCAGTATTAAATAAGGAGTAAGTCTTTTGCGCATCTGTAAAAGATACTTCATCCGTTGCGTTTTGATACCAATAATTAACAATATATGTCGATTGAAACGGAATATCATACTCTGCATAGACATGCATATCCTCTGCCGGTTGTACCCCAGCATTCCAGGTCTGTAAAGCACCTGTGCTATCCTGATACACCCAACGTAAAAATATCTTACCTGGAATCGTTGGCTGTGCAGGTTGTGTCTGTGTACTCTCGTATAAATATGTTAAATAGAAGTCCTGTGCAGAATCACCTGTATGAAAATAAGTCGTCAACTTCTTTCTTGCATAATAAACAGAAACTGTAATATCTCCATTTGGCGCAATCTGTACCTGTTCAGGAATCAGAGCTTGAAAGCCAGGATATGTTCGATTTGCGATTGCCTGTGTCATATCCCCTACATTGCCTGTAAGAGTTTCATATTCTGCCAAGGATTCGTCATCATAGTTGCCAGACAATGTTTGACGTACATGGCGAACTGTATAAGTTCTAGTAGTTGGTACTGGTTGTGTTGTTGGTGTTGATGAATCTGCGAATACCGCTGTAGAAATTGTGGTTACACAAATACTACATACCATTAGCAGAGCACAAAGAAAACTAATCACTCTGACTTTTTTCATTCCTTTTGTCCTCCCATTAATAATGGAGTTATTTTATCATGCAAAAAGGGAATTGTAATCATTTTTAATATTGTTTTTTACAATATTTTTTATTCGCTATTTAATTTTTAAATAAGATAAAAAACAACGAATATAGGTATATTCATTGTTCGTTTTATAACTGATATAATTTTGTTTGACAATGTTCTAGTAGTTGGTAAATATCATACTCTCCAACCAGATTCATAACTGCCATTACAATTTCCAAACATCCATTCGCATCGCTTAATGCATTATGATGATCTAATTCAATTCCAATATACTCACACACATCATTCAGACGATGATGTTCGAGATTTGAAAATACACGTTTACATAATTCCACCGTATCAAAGTACTCGATTAGCGGTATCTTTATGCCTGTATTTAAACAGGCTTGTTTTAAGCAGTTCATATCAAATCGAGCGTTGTGTGCCACAATCACCGCATCTTCAAAATATCCTGTTAATTCACGATAGATTTCTGAAAATATTGGCGCATCCTTAACATCACTAGCAGTGATGCCATGAATACGGATATTGTAAGGGGAAAAATAACTTACGTTTTCTTCCGGTTTAATTAAAGAGTAATAGTGATCAATGATGACCCCATCTTCCATAACCGCAATACCAACCGAACAAACACTTGCCATTTTGTTATTGGCAGTTTCAAAGTCAATCGCTACAATCTTAGTCATCTTCTTTAATATGCTCGTATGTCATCTGGTAAATCTTTTCAATATGTTCATCTGCCATGGAATAATAGACATTCTTACCAATCTTCTTTGTCTTCACTAGTTTTGTTTTCTTCAAAGAAGATAACTGATGGCTGATGGCACTTGTACTCATCTGTAATAATGCAGCTAAGTCACCCACACATAGTTCACTGACAAAGAGTGCGTTCATAATCTTGAGTCTAGTGCTATCACTAAACATGTCAAAGATTAAACTCATATCATCTACATCCGCTTCACAGATCATATTTGCTTTACATTTCTCAACTGCTTCAGGATTTACTAATTTCATCACATCCTACTTTCTATAATTCTTTTTTGCTTGTTTGCCTGGTGCTAAAGAATTTAACCACTTCTCAATGCGATATTTCGCATAGACTTCTTGTTTTTCTACACTGCCATCCACTAGTGAAATAACGAGTTGGTCATAACTTGGATTCCATTCATAGTGCCAAGATACCATATCTTCATAGTAGATAATGAAACATTCTGATTTATCGTGTCGATTATAGAGTACGATGTAATCCTGATGGATTTCATACAGTTTACAATCCGGTAACATCAATAATGAGAATAACGACACCATGATGACCATAACCCCAATCACCTGTAAATACGTACGAATCCATAAAAAACAAATACCAGCTATCATCGCAATCATTAAAAATGATGTTGGTTTTACATTTGAAACGTAAAATGGAACGTCATCTTTCGGTAAATTTCTAACACGTATCTCTTTCGATTTCATAAAAACATTATAACACGCAGATGTTTCTCAGCGAATTAAAGTAATATTTGGTATACTTTATAGCGGAAAAGAGGGAAATCATGAAACAACCAGTCACTTTTGAAATTACACATATCTGTAAACAATCCGGCGCCCGCACGGGTATTTTACACACGCCACATGGTGATGTTGAGACACCAATGTTTATGCCTGTCGGCACACAAGCAACCGTTAAATTCGTATCCCCAGAGGAATTAAAAGATTTAGGTTCTGGTGTGGTACTTGCCAATACTTATCATTTATGGCTAAGACCAGGCGAAGATATTGTTGACCAAGCTGGTGGAGTTCAGAAGTTTATGAACTATAAGGGTCCTATGTTAACAGATAGTGGAGGATTCCAAGTATTCTCCCTCGCAGATCAACGTAAAATTACAGAAGAAGGTGTTACGTTCAAGAACTCTCTCAACGGAGATACACTCTTCCTCTCCCCAGAAAAATCCATCCAGATTCAAAATAAGATTGGTGCCGATATCATTATGTCTTTTGACGAATGTATCCCTTACCCTGCAACACGTGAATATGTCGAAAAGAGTACAGAGAGAACATTACGTTGGGCACTCCGTGGTAAACAAGCACATAGCCGCCCTGAAGAACAGGCACTCTTTGGCATTGTCCAAGGTGGTGACTACGAAGATCTACGCAAATACTGTGCCGAAAAGCTAATTGAGATTGACTTCCCTGGATATGCAATCGGTGGTACATCCGTAGGCGAAGATAAGGAGACAATGTATCGTATGGTGAAGTGGGCATCGGATGCCTTACCTTTTGATAAGCCAAGATACCTGATGGGCGTAGGTGCAGTCAACGACTTATTAGAAGCAGTTAGCCGCAACGTCGATATGTGCGATTGCGTACTACCAACTCGTATCGCAAGACACGGAACACTGATGACGAGTGAAGGAAGAATCTCTATTCGTAAGGCTATCTACAAAAATGACTTCACTCCACTCGATCCAGAGTGCGATTGTTATACATGCCGTAACTATACCAAGGCATATCTCAACCACCTCCAACGTACTAACGAAGGATTTGGTACACGCCTCATGTCTATCCATAATTTACGTTTCTTAGTAAAGCTCATGGAAGACGCAAGAAAAGCCATCAAAGAAGACCGCTTTAATGACTTCAAAGAGGAAACTCTTGCGAAGATGAAATTTGACCACAGAGGATTTTAATATGAAATGGAAAACAAGTGATTTTGATTATAACTTACCTGAAGAACTGATTGCGCAAACCCCACTGCTTGATCGCACTTCTTCTCGTATGCTTGTCATTCATAATACAGAAAAGAAATATGAAGACAAGCACTTCTACGATATCGTAGATTACCTGCATGCAGGTGATGTTTTAGTACGCAATAACACACGTGTTATTCCTGCTAGATTATTTGGGACAAAAGAAGAAACAGGTGCTCATGTTGAGTTACTTCTACTAAGACAACTTCCAGATGATATTTGGGAGTGTCTAGTTGGTAATGCGAAGGTAGTGAAACTTGGCACTATTGTTTCCTTCCACGATGGACGTTTACGTGCGGAATGCATTGAAATAGGCGAAAAAGGTTTACGTAAGATGCGTATGATTTACGATGGTATCTTCAATGAAATCTTAGATGAATTAGGAAATGTACCATTACCACCATATATCAAAGAGAAGTTAAATGACCCAGAACGTTATCAGACAGTTTATGCCAAGGTAAGAGGTTCTGCTGCAGCCCCAACAGCCGGTTTACACTTTACAGATGAAATCTTTGCGAAGCTAAAAGAAAAAGGTGTTACAGTCGTTGATGTAACACTACATGTAGGTTTAGGTACATTTAGACCAATGGATACAGAAGACATCGAAGACCATGACATGCATAGTGAAGTTTACTATATGTCTAAGGAAGCCGCATATACCTTAAACACAGCGAAGGCAAATGGCCAACGTATCTTTGCGATTGGCACAACATCCGTACGTACACTTGAATCCGTATGGAATCGCTTTGGTAAGTTTGAGGAATGTTCTGGCGAGACAAAACTATTTATCTACCCGGGATACCAGTGGCATACGATCGATGGTATGTTAACAAACTTCCACCTACCAAAATCAACACTAATTATGATGATTGCGTCCTTTGTAGGATATGAATTTACACTAGAAGCTTATCGCCATGCAGTACAGGAAAAATACCGTTTCTTCTCCTTCGGCGATTGTATGTTAATCACCAATGAATGAAAAAGAAAAAGAAGCCTATATTGCCTATTTAAAGAATCGCAAATCTTCCACGAAGACAAACTATTATATAGAGTCCCTCAAGGAGATGAAAAACATCAAAGCTAGCACAAACAAAAAGCCAAAATTACTCTTACATGCATGTTGTATTGTATGCGCATGTTGGCCTTTGGAATTCCTTCATGAAGTTTTTGATGTAACGATTATGTATAATAACTCCAACATCTGGCCAGCATCAGAATACGACATGCGTTTATCTGATATGAAACGGTATCTGGACGAAAGGTGGCATGGAGAAATCAAACTGGTAATAGAGCCTTATAACTATGATGCCTTTGACCAAAAGCTTTTGGCAAAACGTAAAGATGACCCAGAGGGCTGGCTACGTTGTTTCTCATGTTATACAGAGAGAATGAACGCAGCCTTTGCCTATGCAGATAAAAATGGCTATGACTACTTCACAACAGTCATGACCTTCTCACGTCAAAAGGATTCTCAAAAGCTCAATGAAATTGGCCGTTCTCTTCAACAGAAATATTCTCACACAAAATATTTCTACTCTGATTTCAAAAAAGGAAATGGCCAACAACATTCCACAGAAATATCTGATGCGTATTGTCTATACCGACAAGATTATTGCGGTTGTAAGTATTCCTATGATTCCCGCAAAAAAGATAAGTGCGACTCCTAAGAATCGCACTTTTTTGTTACTTCTCTAATACGTCTAATTTTTCGTTTAAGAGTTCAATTAACTTTTCTTTTGTACGGATATTGTCCATCACTTCTGTATAAGTACCAGACTTCTTATTGATGACGATATCGTTATAATAGTTACGTCCTAATGTTTCATAGTACTTAGATAGTTCACGTGAGTGATGACCAATCTCTGCACGAATTTCAGCCTTCTGCTTTTCAACCTTAAGCTTAGAAGTAAGACCTTCTGTGCTTTCTGTTACAACCTTCGTAACATTTGTTACTAAATCGGAAATTGTTTTTCCTAAATCATCGAATCCATTCTTGTTATTTTCTGACATGTCCTTAGTCCTTTCCGGCCCTTTCAATGAGGTCCCAAATAATAAATGCAATTTCATCGTTAGTAGCTTCACCTTGATCAATTAATTCAACAATTCCACTAATCAAGATATTCGCATAATACTTCGTGTTATCTAATGTTAGCTCACCAAGTCGTACGCCTTCATCAAATAACTTTGTTAAATCTGTAATGGCTTTATTTTTCGCTTCCAAGGTAGATCTAACACTTAAGTTAGAAAGATCTGCACCATCTTCGCCATTAAGTTTTTCATGTAATACATGGAAAGACTTCACTGAGTTATGAACGAACTGTTTTAAACGTTCTGTATAATCCTCTTTATTCATGCTTTCCTGCATCATGGCATTAAATGCTTCGTTGTATTTATTACTGATTGCTTCAATTACATCATCTTTTGACTTGAAGTAATAGTAGAATAGTCCTTTTGCTACATCCATCTCTTTTACGATGGAACTGATTGTTGTCTCTACAATGCCATTTTCTTTAAATAGCTTTTCTGCCGCATCTATAAACTCATTCTTTCGTTCTTCGTTATCTTTATTTTCAGGCATCTTTTATTACCTCCTACATCTACTATATCACTGACTGACTTTCAGTCAAGTACTTTGTGCTATACTTTGTCTATGAAATTAATTTGTCCAATTTGTAAAACAAAATTTAATCGTATTGCGCGTGAGCTCGTATGTGAAAATAACCATCACTTTGATTTCGCAAAGCAGGGTTATATCAACCTATATCGTTCAAATAAGCCACTCCATGGTGATAATAACGAGATGGTAAAAGCACGTACCGCTTTTCTAGAGAAAGGTGTTTACGCCTTCTTGAAGGAATATCTCATTAATCTAAATACAAAGTTTCATCCAGAAGTATTTGTTGACCTAGGTTGTGGGGAAGGATATTACACTGATGGTTTTATTGCACAAGAAAAATATGGTTTTGACTTATCGAAATATGCCCTAAAACACGCTTCGAAAAATGACAAGTCGACACAGTATGTTGTATCCTCTATCTTTCACCTTCCAATCGAAGATGAATCCTGTGATGTAGCAGTCACCTGCTTTGCGCCTGCCGCAACCGAAGAATTACAACGTATCTTAAAACCAGGTGGTAAGTTTATTTTTGTTACCCCTGGGCCAAAACACTTATTTGAAATGAAAGCTGTTCTCTATGATACTCCATATGAAAATATCTTAGAGGATATCAATACAAACTTAACACTGATTCAAGATGAAATGATTGAAAATACCGCAACACTAGATCAAGAAACACTGAATCAATTATTTCAAATGACACCATATGCATATAAAACATCCATTGAGGACAAGCAACGTTTATTAAAGATTCCAACATTAGATCTTACTTGTCAGTTCCGTATTCGTGTTTATGAAAAGACATCTATGTAACGAAACATGGATGTCTTTATTGATAGTCTCCTTCATGATCACTTAACAAAGTTGTATATTCTGACTCTTCATCTTGGGTACGATACTTTGTTCCATTAAAACAAAGCTCACGTATCACCTTTCTCATCCAAGCAGGTCTTCTGCGATATGCCATAAACATCTGTGCTTCCGTCTGCGTTGGAAATACGTCTTTGATTGGCCCATATAAATTAACACCGGTCAGATAATCCATATCCACTTTAAAATACTCGGCGTATTTCATAATGATTTCGATGTCTGGACGAATTACACCATTTTCATACGCAGAAATTGATTGTGCTGAAACATTTAGAATATCTGCCATTTGTTTTTGTGTCATATGATGGTTGATGCGTAATTTTCTCATTTGGTATGTCATCAATCTCATAGAATCTTGTATTGTTTTTTTCATAACTTCAATATAGAAAATGAATACTGGTTTTCATACTGAACTACAGAAATTCTAGAGTATTATTTATATTCCATTATTAATAGAATGTCGCATTATAACTAGTATTATCTCCTATTGTCTTCACCATCCTATCTCAAGCTATTCCAATAAAACTGGAATCTTTATTTTTGATTTGAAATCATTCTCATTCAGTGATACACTATATTAGCAGTCATAGCACAAGAGTGCTAAGGAGGTATATTACTATGGCAAAGAAACAATTTAAAGCAGAATCTAAAAGATTGCTAGATATGATGATTCACTCGATTTATACCAATCGTGAAATCTTCTTACGTGAGTTAATCTCTAACGCTTCTGACGCTTTAGATAAACGTCATTATCTCTCTCTTACAGATTCTCGCTACGCAACAAATCCTGAGAATTTAAAAATTACACTAGAAATCAAAAAGGATACACGCCAACTGATTATCGAAGATACTGGTGTTGGTATGAGTGCAGAGGAACTAGAAAAAAACCTAGGTACAATCGCAAGAAGTGGCTCTGCTGAATTCCGTAAACAACTTGAAAATAACACAAATAACGTTGATATTATCGGTCAATTTGGAGTTGGTTTCTATAGTGCATTCATCGTCGCAAAGCATGTTCTCGTAGAGACAAAGTCTCCAGCAGAAGAAAAAGGTTATGCATGGTCAAGTTCTGGTGAAGATGGATACACGATTACAGAGATTGAAAAACCTGAAGCAGGCACAAAGATTACGATTGATCTTAAGGACAATACAGAGGAAGAGTCTTTCGATGAATTCCTAGAAGAATATAAAATTCGTGAGCTCGTAAAAAAGTATTCTGATTATGTTCGCTATCCTATTCAAATGGAAGTCACAAAGTCTATCCCTGATCCAACAGAAGAAGGAAAGACAATTGACACTAAGGAACTTGTAACACTGAACTCAATGGTTCCACTTTGGAAAAAGCCAAAGTCCGAAGTAACAGAAGAAGAATACAACTCTTTCTATAAGTCTAAGTTCAATGATTGGGAGAATCCACAGAAAGTAATTCACTATAACGTTGAAGGAACACTATCCTACACAGCGTTATTATTCATTCCTTCTAGAACACCATATAACTTCTATTATCAAGACTTTGAAGCAGGATTACAGTTATACTCTAAAGGTGTATTCATTCTTGATAAAGCAAAAGATCTCGTACCTGATTACTACCGTTTTGTACAGGGTATCATTGACAGTGATGACTTAAATCTTAATATCTCCCGTGAGATTCTCCAACAAGACCGTCAGGTTAAGCTACTTGCGAAATCTATCGAAAAGAAGATTCATTCCGCATTAGAAGATATGTTAAAGAATGATCGTGAAAACTATGAGAAGTTCTTTGATAACTTCGGTTTAAATTTAAAGTATGGTATCTACCAAGATTATGGTATTCATAAGGAACAGCTCCAAGACCTTATCTTATTTAGATCCTCTAAGGAAGGTAAGTATGTCACCCTGAAGGAATATACAGACCGTATGGTAGAAGGTCAAAACGCAATCTACTATGCTGTAGGTTCTTCCGTGGATGAAATTGAACGTTCCCCTATCATGCCTAAGTTAAAGAAGAAAGGCTATGAAGTTCTCTACTTCTTAGATGAGCGTGATGAGTTTGTTTCTGGTATTATGCAAAACTATGATGAAAAGAAGTTCATCTCCATCTCTCAAGCAAATCTAGACTTAGATAGCGAAGAAGAAAAGAAAGAAATTGAAGAAAAGACAGCTGAAAACAAGGATATGTTAACAGCGATGAAGGATGCTTTAGCAGATAAAGTTAAGGAAGTACGTATCTCATCCAGATTGATTGATGATCCTGTATGTATCGTTGCGGATGAAGGTGTATCCCTAGATATGGAACGCTATATGGCAAATGATCCAATGAATAAGGATAGAGCGATTACGGCCACAAAGATTCTGGAAATCAATCCTAACCACCCTATCTTCAATAAGCTACACGAAGTATCTACATCTTCCCCTGACAAACTTAAGGAATATACAGATGTACTCTATGATCAAGCTTTATTGATTGAAGGATTACCAATCAAAAATCCAGTTGAGTTTGCCAAGAAGATTACAAACCTCATCGTAGACGCAAAGAACTAAATCATAAAAAAAGGCGTAACATCGCCTTTTTTATGTCTAGAAATTATGTTTCTTTTGTGACATTTACCATGTCAGAACGATCAGGAAGTTGTGCAATCACAATCGCAATAAAGATGAGTACACAACCAATTAATTCTCTGGTATTTAATACTTGATTTAATATTAGATACCCTGCTAAAGCCGCAAATACAGACTCCAAGGATAATAACATTCCCGCAATCGTTGGGTTAGCTTCCTTCTGAGCAAAAATCTGTAGTGTATACGCAACACAAGAAGAAAAGATACCCGTATATAGTAATGGAATATAGGCTGCTAAGATTGCGCCTATTGTAGGCTTTTCAATCACAATCATTGGAATCACTGTCGCAAATCCGCCAATTAATAGTTGTCCACAAGACAAGCGAACTGGGTCAACACGCGTACTAAAATGACCAATGATGATAATGTGTATCGCAAATAAGAACGCAGCTAGAATCAAGAATATTTCGCCAATTCCTATCGCAAGATTACCTGCCATACTTAAAAGGTATAACCCAAATAAAGCCATTGCGATACCGATCCAGACTTTTAAAGGAATCTTTTTACCAAATAATAGTGTGATGATTGGCACGAACAATACATATAGTGTTGTTAGAAAACCAGCTTTCGCAACTGGTACCGTCAACATTGCAATCTGTTGTACGATACTACCAATGGATAAGGCAAGACCACATAAGACAGAGCCTAATAATAACTTCTTTTTTTCTTCCTTCGTCTTAGGACGAATAACATGGGTACGTTTCTTGTCTAGAATCGGAATGATTGCTAGAAGTGAAAAACCCGCAATCAAAAAACGGATTGTCGAAAACGTCCATGGGCCAATATAGTTCATTCCTACATTCTGTGCTACAAATGCACAGCCCCAGATAATCGATGCTAATATCAGTAATAAATTACTTCTTGAAAAGAATTTTCTCATATCTTACCTCGATAGAAACGACTTATTTTCGCAGATTCAATAAACTGTACATCATCCAATTTCATCTCTAAAAGATCTCTAAAAAACTCTTTCGCAAAGCTTGTCTTTTTTAGCGATTCCCCTAGCATCTCATAGCCATATCCTCTCTGTAGAAAATCACTCGTTAGAACACAATATTCCTTTTCTTCATCAAGTGGTTTTCCATCAATTGTAATTGTTTGTAAATCACAATCCACTTGCACATTTTGGCTTACCGCTAATGTACCAAGTTCTTTTCCACGAAATCCTGCCCAACGATTTGGAGTCATATGGATATATTCTTCTTTTTGTGAGGCAAATATCGCATCCTTGATTTGTTTTCCAGACCATACTAAAGTCGTTGGATTTAATGGGGATGGAGAAACCTCCAAAAGATTTAACTTCGTAACTTCCTTTGCAATCCCTTTTGAAAGAATTCCATGATTGATCAAAGCCAAATCCGAAGGATATGTTTTCCACATCATATCCGCAAGCACATTCATTGCCATGCATTCATGTTCAATCGAAAACTCTAAATCTTGTGGTAAGACATAAAGAACTTTACTGAGTTCTGCGATTGCTATTTCAGTTTGTTGTGCCATCACAGATTCAATCTGAGGATCTTTTTCTTTCTCCACCACAATATTTTCTCCACTTGCAGACACAACATGATAATCATCATCTACTTCTAACGTTAATTTACCAAGATACTTTGCCCAACAACCACTTTGATGAATCCAAGTACCATTGATATGCTCCGCCTCATCCATTTCCGTATGAGAATGTCCACCAATAATGCAATCTAATCCATTCACTGTTTCCGCAATTTCACGGTCTTTCTTAATACCTCCATGGGATAATAAGATTGAAATATCATAGTTGCCCTTCTCTTGTTCAAGAATCTTTTGTACAAGTGATGTTGGTTCAAGCAATTTCATACCACACATATCTGTAAATGCAGTACTCTCAGGACTTTCTCCCCAGTAGGGTGAAATACCAATGATTAAAACACGTACACCACTACGCGTAAGAGTGATAAATGGTAAAACACCAGAGATAGGTTCTTTGTTTAAGCGGAAAAGATTTGCGGATAGTAAGGGAAAGTTTTGATTTGTCATTTCCTCTAAATACTCCATACCCGCAAAGAATTCATTGTTTCCAATTGCCATTGCATCATAACCAGCACTCTTTAATAATTCAATACCACCCACTCCATGGGTACCATTAATCATTACTGACTTCTGGTCGCAAAAATCTCCTGCATCAAGCAGGAAATCTTTTTCAAAATTTATATGTTTACGAATATAATGCACAATTGCAGAGAAATCCTCAAACTGACTATGTACATCGTTTGTATGCCAAATCGTTATCTTCTTCATATCAGCCCCCTGTATACGGATGATCGAATGTAATAACAGTATAAATCTTATTCGGATACTTTTCAAAGTGACGGTCAATCTCTACTTTGATTTGTTCATCCTCTAAATGAAAGCCATAAGGAATCACCAAATCAAAAACTAGATTGGTATGTTCATTACCTAATACAGTTCTAAAATCATGAACTGTAATTCCTGGATCAATCTGTAAAAGAATACGTTTTAAGTCTTCAAAATATGCATTTGTAATAGGATTATCATATTCAATAGGATCCATATGCAAAGTCATCATCACATGTAGTGTATCTCCAACTTCACGTTCTGCTTGGTCGATAATATCGTGAATCTTTACAACATTCATCTTCGCATCAACTTCTGCATGTGCACTACCAATCTTAACACCCGGTCCATAATCATGAATAATTAAATCATGAAGACCACGAATCTCTTTATGTTTTAAAATAATTTCACGAATTTGTTTTACCAACTCTTTATCTGCTGGTTTTCCAATGAGACGGTCAATGATTTCTTTAATCAATTCATATCCTGATTTTAATATTAAGCACGCAATCATCAGTGTCGCCACACCATCAAATGGAAATGTTGTTTTGAGTTGGCTTAACAACATCGCTACAATTGTAATTAGTGTAGACCATGCGTCATTACGTGCATCCTGTGCCGTCGCAATCATCGCAAGATTATCAATTCTCTTTCCAATCGTATGATTGAGATAACTAATCCACAACTTAACACCAATGGATAATACCAGTATTAACATGAGTACTGGTCGAAATAGAATCTCATTTGGTTCCATAATCTGCTGGATGCCCTGTTTGATTAGTTCAAAACCTACGGTAAAGATAACCACCGCAATCACAAAACTAACCACATACTCTACTCGACCATGCCCAAAAGGATGTTCTTTATCCGCTGGCTTACTTGCAATACGATATCCTAACACCGTCACAAGACATGTCATCACATCAGATAGGTTGTTAAAGCCATCTGACATGATAGAAACAGAACTTGTCATAAAACCAATTGCTAATTTTACGATGAATAATAATAGGTTTGCGATAATCCCGATAATACTCGTCACCTTTCCATACGCAAAGCGTACGGTTTCATTTTGAATATCCTCCGGATTTTTAATATATTTTTTTATCAGATAGTTTATCATAAGTACTTTCCTTAGTACCTATTTTAACGTAACGTAGCCTTCTTATCCAAGGTATTTGCATATTCTTTTGTAAAGAATAATGCGATTCCATAAGAACATAGTATAGGCATAAATACAATTGTGATAAATACCATTGTATAGCCAAGCTGTAAGGAACTTAATGGTAATACGACCGCAATCCCAATAAACACAAACATTAAAGATAAAATATGCCCTAATAATTCTGAAACTGTGTGGAAATGATACTTTACCCAATTTACCGCAAAGATTACAGAAGCGTATGCGGATACCTCTACCATTGGTAATGTTATTTGTAAACCAACCATACGGATCACTCCGCTTAGCACAATACCCATAACGAACATTTGTATTACGTTATCCTTCATCTTTTCATATCCAATAAACTCACAAGTTAAGAATGCGGATACAATACTGCATGCTAGTGAAGGTAGTGTATACCCATTGATTGCATAGGCAATTGCCAGAAATAATACCGAACGATTTACGAAATATAGTTGTTTGTTTGTCATACTCATCACCTTTTCTACATGGATTATCTTAGCAGTTAGGTATATAATTGATGTGCATATAAATGCACATCAATTAAGAATATGAAAAATACAAACGCACTCCCATCACAAATTTTAGAGATACTACGTCAGTATCCAGATCAAGAACATCTCATTTCAATGCCTGAACTACAGGCTATCTTAGAGTCAGAAGGTTTTCCTTCGAATCGCCGTACTATATATCGAGCAATTGAGATACTGCGAGAATACAACTATGATATTCGCTATGAATTTCATAAATTTTATTCTGGCTATTATCTCGTACCGTACTTTGATGAAGCAGAGCACTTTATCCTATCAGACTATTTAAGTCAAATCACATCTTTATCTAACAAAGAAGTTACCACATTACAAAATAAAATACAGACACTTTCCAGCCCATATCACAGTCTTAAACGTAAGTCTAATTCACATACAAGTAATCAAGATATTTTATCCAATATAAAATTGATTTTACATGCGATCAAGCATTCCTATCAGATTTCCTTCTACTACTTCGACTATACAATTTCCAAGGAAAAGAAATATCGCAAGAATAAAAAGCGTTATATTTCAACACCTTATGCAGTCACTTCCTACGAAGGAAAATACTATTGTGTACTCTATAGTGAGAAGTATCAATCCTTTACAAACTATCGTATTGATAAGATGGAAACTGTTCGTCTGATTGAACAACCAGTAGAGACAATCGCATTCAACTTAGATAATCACCTACAAACATCTATGAAGATGTATGCAGGGAAAGCAGAAACAATTACCATCAAATGTACAACTGATATAGCAAGTATCATCCAAGATGAATTTGGCAGTCATATGATTATTTCAGAAGTAAAAGACAACTCTTTTACAGTAAGCTTAAAAACAGCGATTACTCCAACCCTTTTAAGTTGGCTATTGTTATTCTATAATCGCGTGACAGTACTCCAACCAGCAGAGTTAAAAGAAAAATTATTAACAATCGCAAATACAGTAATCGATACCTATTAGAAAGGAACCCTATGAACGAAAAGATACAAGAACTTCAACAAATCATCGACAATTCAAATCATATCGTATTCTTTACTGGTGCAGGCGTATCCACCGCAAGTGGTATTCCTGATTTCCGTAGCACAGATGGACTCTACAATCAAAAGTATCAATTTCCACCAGAAGAAATCTTAAGTCACCATTTCTTCAAACAACACACAGAAGAATTCTTCCGCTTTTATCGCGATAAAATGCTATATCCAGATGTTAAGCCCTCTTTTGTACATCAGTATATCGCTACTTTAGAAAAGCGCAATAAAAAGGTTACCATCATCACACAAAACATTGATGGTTTACATCAATTAGCAGGTTCAACAAATGTATTAGAATTACATGGCAGTGTTTTACGTAACACATGCATGCAATGTCATACAAAATATTCGCTAAATGATATTTTAACAATGGATACTGTACCACACTGCCCAAAGTGTAATGGTATTATCAAACCAGATGTAGTCTTGTATGAAGAAGGATTAGATGAAACAATCCTAAATCAATCATTACATGCATTACAAACTGCGGATACCTGTATCGTATTAGGTACATCTCTTGTTGTATATCCAGCCGCAGGACTACTGCGTTATTTTGGCGGTGATAAACTCATCCTAATTAATCGTGACCAAACAAGTTATGACTCTACCGCAGATTTAACAATACATGATGACTTTATCAATATTTTTCCTAGTCTAAAATAAAAAGGTTATCCTACAATAACCCAATCCCAGTCACAAAGATTTCAATCCCAATGAGGATCAGAATCACCCCACCTAAAATGGATGATTTATTCGCAAAGGCCATACCAAACTTCTTACCTAGTACGACACCTACATAACAAATGATAAATGTTACAACTGCAATGATAACTGAAGTAATCAATGCGGAGGATAATGTATAGTCTGCAATCGTAAATCCAACAGATAAAGCATCAATCGAAGTCGCGATACCTTGAATCAGAAGTTTACGAGTACTAGCTTCATATTCAGCTTCATCCTCTTCCTCTTCTTCAAAACCATCCTTGATCATTCCACCACCGATATAGAGTAGTAAGATTAAGGCAATCCACGGTACAACATCCATAAAGATTGTAAAAGCAGAAGAAACCGTATGTACCGCAAACCATCCAATCATTGGCATTAAAAATTGAAAACCCGCAAAAACAATGGCAATCTGAATCATTCTAGATATTGCCATTTTCTTTTCGTTCATACCATTTGCCATTGATACAGAGAAAGCATCCATCGCAAGACCAACACCCAATAAAGCGGCTTGTATTAATAGTTTTATCATATCCATTCACTCCTATTGAATATGGTAAGGAACATGTTAATAAAAAAAGACCATGTATTACCAAAAAGGTAATCATGAGTCTCGCTAATTAAAACAAGCCAGGTTTTTACCAGTATGTTGACTTGCTGCACGGGCATGTGCCAGCTACTCCCTCAAATTACATCTATATTTTCGCCGAACACATTTCTGTTAGTCAAGGCTTACTTTAACTTCCAAAGTCTTTTCCAGCCATACACTAACACTTCCATCAGTACAGGAGAATTCTCCACAACCATCTTCATCAATCATAACTGTATTAATACAGTTTCCTAAAATATCTCTGAATTCCTTTCCTGAATGATTTGTACCGATATACATTCTCTTAGAACCACCACATCGATTACTTAGCACAACAGCCAAACCACTTCCACTAAATTCATCACTACCACTTCTTGTCCAACCAATTATATCTGGATTATCGAAATAGTCATGTTGTTCGCCATAAGCATAAAGTTCTCTAATCTTCATTAATGTAGGAAGCTCAGCTACCGCAGGAACATTCTTAGCAGGAATTCCGTATAAATCCCCATAGAATACACATGGCAAACCATCAATACGCAATAAAATTAACGCATACGCTAGTGGCTTGAACCATGATAAGACAAAGGATTCCAATGATTGTCCTGGCTCAGTATCATGATTATCCACGAACGTTACCGCATGCCATGGATCATTTTCTACAAGTGTTCCTTGAAACAACTGACGCATATCAAAGTTCCCATTTGTATCGGATGCGTTTAATAACTGATAGTGTAATGGCACATCAAATAAAGACATACAATCCGATGCATCCGCAAGATACTCCTGTAGCTTACCAAGATCACCATTCCAATACTCACCTACCGCAAAGAAATTTTCTCCTTTGTATGCACGCATGTCAGATAACCAATTCTTAAAGAATTGGTTATCAATATGTTTAACCGCATCTAAACGCATACCATTAATACCGGTAGTATCTAAATACCATTTACCCCAACGATTAAATTCTTGTAGTACTTCTTGATTTTTAAAATCAATATCACAACCCATTAAGTAGTCAAAGTTACCATGTTCACTATCTACATTTGAATCCCAGTTCTTTCCTTCAATAAGATAGACGGCACTTTGTTTCTTCTTTTCATCCCAGTCCGTACCATCAAAATGACTTGCATTCCAGGTAAATGTAGAGTACTTTCCTTTACGATTCGGAAAGGTAAATTTTGTCCATGCGGTAATTTGATAATCACCACCGATTTCTTCATTACGATTATTTGGGTCTGATTTAATGACATCTATCGTTTCTTCTGTATCACCACCCATTTTCTGATTTAGCACAATATCCGCTAGAACTGATATATTTTCTTTTTGCAATGCATCAATCGCATCTAGATATTCTTGTTTCGTGCCATATTTTGTAGGAATCGTTCCCTTTTGATCAAACTCTCCAAGATCGTATAAATCATAGACACCATATCCCACATCATGTACTCCACCAGCTCCTTTATATGCTGGTGGCAACCACACCAGTGTGACTCCCAGATTAGAAAAAGAAGGTGCCAGCACCTTCAGTTTATTCCAATGTTGACTATCATCTGGAAGATACCACTCAAACGCTTGTAATAGTGTATCGTTTTTTTCCATAGTAACCTCTTATTCAAGAGTTAGTTTCGCTACCTCTTTTTCAAAATATTCCTTTGTGTCTTCAATCGATAAATCTAACACAACAGAAAGTTCTTCATATAGGTATTTCTCAGCTATCTGTAAATATTCATCATCAATCGAAGCTAACTTCTTATGTTGTTCTAGACGTTCTTGATTACGTCCATACGAAGTCTTGATGATGCGTACTAATTCACTAATATCATTTCCCTTTAACAGTGAAGCATACTGACTTTTCATATTCGCAGGTTTACTTTCAAGAGTCTCTAAATCAGGTGTATCGATAATCAACTGATCAATCTCCTCTTTTGTAATTAAATCACGTAAGTGACCTGCTTTATTGGATACTGGAACCTGAATAGAAACAGATCCAGAAGTAGGAAAATACGGTTCAAGAATATAACATTGTTCTCCCGTAAAGTCACTGCGTTTCTTTCCTGTAATGCGACATACATCTCTTCGATAGACAACGATATCTTTTACTTTATACAAAGAAATCACCTACTTTCACCACTTCTATTTTACCACAATATCCATCTTTTTCCTAATGCGCCAAGAGTCGCAAAGAAAAGAAGTTGCCTGCCGCAACTTCTCCATCTTTATGATTAACGCGTTCCCTTATCGTAAGGAATACCTTCCGCCTTAGGTGCTCTAGATTTTCCACTAGAGAAGCCTAACACAATTAATACAACCAGATAAGGAATAATGTTATAGAAATACATTGGTAATGGTAGTCCTTTTGTGAATGGAATCTGGTTATAAACAACACTTAAACACTTTAGGAAGCCAAACATTAAGGAGCCAAACGCAACACCAAGTGGTGACCAGTTACCGAAAATCATAATCGCCATCGCTAAGAATCCCATACCAGCTACTGCACCAGAAGCTGTACCATTGGCAACTGTCGCAATATATAAGTAACCACCAAATCCACCTAACGCACCTGAGATTGTTGTGCCAAGATAACGCATCTTATATACATTGATACCTACAGAGTCAGCTGCCTGTGGATGTTCACCACATGCACGCAAACGTAAACCTGTCTTCGTCTTATACAAGAAGATAGATAAGATAATAAATAATACAATTGCGATAAAGGTCGAAATATACGCCTTATCAAATAGTACCGAAAAGATACCTGTCGCTTCTTTATTTTGGATAACATAACCAAAGTCATGACGTTGTCCAAGGGAGTCGACAGCTGTACCCATCTCTAACTGATCTTTACTTGTAAATACCTTGATAAAGAATAGTGCAACAGCTGGCGCAAGAAGATTTAATGCAGTACCAGCAATTGTCTGATCTGCTTTAAACTTAATCGCAGATACAGATAATAGAAGCGAGAATAATGCCCCTGCAACAGCTGCCGCAAGCATCGCTACCACAAACATAATCTGATTATGGTCAACGAAGAACGGAACGTTCTGTCGTAATAATAGTGTCACAACTGCACCAATGAAGGCACCAAAAATCATAATACCGTCTAATGCAATGTTGATGATACCACTACGTTCCGCAAACATACCTGCTAAGGCAACGATCAATAGCGGAATGGTAAAAATCAATGTTTTCTGAAGAATAAAAATCATTTCTTTTCCTCCTTGCTATTTTTGATCTCTGTCTCAATTTCTTGTAAGGATTTCTTCTTCGTGCTTAGTAACATACTGATATATCTTGCAAAGCCTGAGAAGTATACAATCATCGCTACCATTAACTGAGATACATATTCATTAAATGCAGTATTCGCTGCAAGGTTTGATCCACCTACGTTGATATACTTTAAGAAAATTGCAGTAAAGATAATGCCGATAGGATTATTTCCTGCAAGCAAGGCTGCTGGGATACCATTGAATCCATCCACTGGTAATGTCTGGTATGTTTCCCACTTAAAGTCTTGATGACCATTGAGGCACCAGATAGAAGCACCCATCGCCGCAAGACCACCAGCGATAGCCATCGCTAGAAGTAGATTTCTCTTTTCATTCATGCCTGCATACTTTGCACCATCACGGTTGTATCCGCAAGCCTTCAGTTCATATCCAAACGTCGTCTTATTCATCACAACATAAAGTGCGATAGCTACACAGATTGCTAGGAAGATACTTGCGTCTGCATAGGATACAACAGAGCCACCTGAGAAGATCTTATCTAATCCAAATGTTGCCGTTGCGATATTATTTACTTCTGTTTTCATAATGAAGTTTACTTTTGATTCCGCAACGTTGATAAACTTGGAACCATTAAATACCCAGCTAACTACGTTAGCTGCGATCCAGTTTGTCATAATACAAACAATAACTTCATTAACATTGAGATATGCTTTGAAGAAGCCAGGAATCGCACCCCAAAGTGCACCAGCTAACGTACCGCAAATTAATGCAAGTAACCAAATCACTGGAGATGGAACCGTTGCGGATGGAATCGATAATGAAACAATCAATGTTACCATCGCACCCATTAAGTACTGTCCTGGAGCACCAATATTAAATAAACCCGTCTTAAATGCAATACATGCAGATAAACCCGTTAGAATTAATGGAGTTGCATTAAACAACATGTTCCCAAACTGGAATAGTGAGTTACCACCACCAGAGAACGGTCCACCAAGAACAATCAGAATACCGCGTACTGCTTCCGCAAATCCAATACGAGGATTAAATACAGATAGTAATACAAGAACAACAAATCCAACAAAGATACCGCCGAAGATACACAGGAAAGAAGCACTTAGCGACTTCAATCCCTCAGAGGATTTTTTATTTTTATTTTTCATCGCTCTTCTCCTCCTTACCATTACGCTTCGCACCAGCCATATATAGACCTAACTCTTGTACTGTTGTCTTCTTTGGGTCTAGTTCACCGACAATTTCACCTTCATACATGACAAGAATACGGTCAGATAAGTTCATAACTTCATCTAATTCTAGAGAAACAAGTAATACACCTGCTCCACTATCACGACTTTGAATAATCTGTTTATGAATATACTCAATCGCACCAACGTCTAGACCACGTGTAGGCTGTACCGCAATCAATAAATTGTGCTTACGGTCTAATTCACGAGCAATAATAGCCTTCTGTTGGTTACCACCAGACATACTGCGAGAAATTGTAATTGGTCCTTGACCGCTACGTACGTCGTATTCTTGAATGAGTCTTTCCGCATACTTCCGAACTTCCTTGAACCGAATCATGCCATGACTTTGGAACTCTGGTTCAAGATACCGTTGTAAAACTAAATTTTGTTCTAAGGTATAATCCAAAATTAAGCCGTGTTTATGGCGGTCTTCTGGAATATGAGATATACCATGTGTATTCTTATAACGAATTGACGTATGAGATACGTCTCTCATTTCACCATCAATATTAAGCTTTACCTTACCACTCTTAATCTTTTCAAGACCAGTGATTGCATGTACTAACTCCGTCTGACCATTCCCATCAATACCTGCAATACAAACAATCTCACCCTTACGTACCTTGAAAGATACGTCATGAATACTATCCTTCTTATGAATCTTATCAAAGACACATAAGTTCTCCAGTTCTAACACTTCTTCAGTAGGATTGCTTTCCTTCTTATCAACAACGAACTTAACATCACGACCAACCATCATATTTGATAGTTCTTCCTTCGTTGTATTCTTCACATCAACCGTACCAATATACGCACCCTTACGAAGTACTGAGCAGCGATCTGCCACCTGCATAATCTCATTTAACTTATGCGTGATAAATAAGATTGACTTTCCTTCCTTTGCAAGACTCTTCATGATTTGCATGAGCTCTTCAATTTCTTGTGGTGTTAATACAGCCGTAGGTTCATCAAAAATTAAAATATCATTATCACGGTATAACATCTTTAGGATTTCTGTACGCTGTTGCATACCTACCGTAATATTTTCAACTAGCGCATCTGGATCAACGTTTAATCCATAAGACTTCGATAACGCAACAACCTTTTTACGTGCTTCCTTCTTACTGATAAAGCCAAGCTTTGTTGTTTCGACACCAAGAATAATATTTTCTAAAACAGTAAACACCTGCACTAACTTAAAGTGCTGATGTACCATTCCAATGCCCAAATCATTCGCATCATTTGGATTATTGATTTGAACTGGCTTTCCATTCTTATAAATCTGTCCCTCTTCTGGTTGATATAGACCGAAAAGAACACTCATCAAAGTACTCTTACCAGCACCATTTTCACCCAAAAGTGCATGAATTTCACCCTTCTTTAACTGCAATGTAATATTGTCATTCGCGATAATACCCGGGAAAATCTTGGTAATATTGCGCATTTCAATAATATAGGGAGATTCATGAACTACATTTTCATCCATAGTATATCCTCCATTACTGATGATGTAATAATCAATTTTTTCTTGTTGTAAGATAATTATACATGATATTTTTGCAAGGTTATATGAGCAGTTTTATATCACGTATCTTTGATACAGGATATAAAACCGTCCTTGCATACAACAAGAATATACAAATACAGGGATGATAGCGTTACTATCATCCCTGTAAAGAACTTATGACTTCATTACGCTTCAAAATCAATTGTTACGTTTGGAATGCCCTTCAACCAGTCAGCGTTGTTTGCGTCATCCGGTGTCTTAGAATCTGGTACGATTTCACCGTCAGCAACCTTCTTGAACAATGCCTTGTATTGTTCAACTGTGAAGTTCTTCATTGACCATGTGTCTTCTGGCAAGCCTGTAGCACCTTCAGCTGCGCCGAGGTTCTGAGCCTTATCAGCAAGTTCACTGTCCCACTTATCATCATAGAATTGACCTAAAATACGTTCAACAGATGCACTTAAGCCCTTCATAGCACTTGTAATAACCTTTGAACTTTCAGCAGACTGGTCAACGTCTACACCGATAATCTTTGCATTTTCATATTCAGAAGCTGCAGATAATACAGACTGGAACATTGATCCACCACATGCGAATACAACTTCAGTTCCAGATGCATACCAACCAGCAATCTGTGTCTGTAATTCTGTTGAAGCTGAGAATGTAGAACCATACTTATAGGAGTACTTGATTTCTACTGTGATTCCCTTTTCCTTCGCAGCAGCACTTGCGCCTTGAACGAAACCATAACCGAAACGATTACATGCAGGGTTAGCGCCTCCGCCTCCACCTGTATAACCTAGTTTTGTATAGCCTTCCATTACTGCAGCGTATCCAGCAAAGTAACCAGCTTCCTGTTCCTTATAAACAATAGCTGTAACGTTTAGTAGACCTAAAGCCCAACCATCAACGAATGCAAATTTAACATCAGGGTTTTCCTTAGCAACTGTTTCCATTGCCTTAGCCTGTAAGAATCCTGGAGCCACAATGATCTTCGCACCATTTTCGATAGCCTGCTTCATCGCATCGATACGATCATTATCTGTTGCGTCTGCACCGTTGGCTGGCTGATAGTAATTGTGTGTTAACTTGTGGTCTTCCGCATACTTTACAGCACCTTCATAAGTACCTTGGTTGAAGCCTTTGTCCATTAACTGACCAACGTCAGTAACAACCGCAATTTCAGCAGTAGCCTTGCCTGAACCTGTTTCTGTAGCAGTACTGTTCTTTGCAGTATCTCCGCCACAACCTGCCATCGTTGCAATCATTGCAAGTGATAGCACAGAAGTTAATAATTTCTTCATGATAATTCTTTCCCTTTCTTTGTCAGAATTTTCTGACTCCCGTTATATCCATTTTAAAACGTAACGAAAGCGTTTGCAACAACCCAATCTTGAACTTCCTCTTTTCTGGTTATTAAATTTAATCTTTAATTTGCCATTTTATCTATTAAGAACGATAAAAGCGTGATACGCTAAACACAGATATTGTAGAAAGAAGCTTTTAAGCAAATGAGGTCACTATGAAAGTAGAATTTAAAAAGTTAGGAATCAACGGCGAAGGAATCGGTTTTATCAATCGAAAACCAGTGTTCTGTGATGGAGTATTACCAGAAGAAATAGCAGAAGTTGAAATCATCGAAGAGAAACCAAAATACGCAATGGCTCACCTCAAGCGACTTATCACGAAATCACCAGATCGTATTGAATCCCCTAGTCCACTAGAACAAGCACATGGTTGCCCTCTCTTTATTTTGGATTACCAAAAACAATTACGTCACAAACAAGACATTCTTGAACAAGCATTATTTAAATATGGAAATGTAAAACGTTCCTTCGTGCGTGATATGCACGCAAGTGAAAAGCAAGTTGGTTATCGCTCTCAATGTAAACTACCAGTCCAGAAATCACATGATGTATTGGTCAATGGTATGTATGAACCAAAGACAAACCACTTCCATCCTATCGAACATTTCTTAATCCATGATCCAAAGCTAGAAGAAATCCGTAAAGAAATCTTACGTATCCTCAACGAAGAAGGCTATGATGCCTACAACCAGAGATCACAAAAAGGACTACGCTATATCGTTCTACGTGTGATCGATGGCAAAGCACAGTGTACCCTTATCACCGGTAAAGAATATATCCCTTCTATCATCATTGATAGAATCATGGAAATTCCTGGTATGGAATCCCTATGTCAATCCTTTAATACCAATCGTAAGACAAATCAGATATTTGGTTCACCCGCAAAAGTACTTGCAGGACAACATGCATTAACCATCTCCATGGACCAGATTCAACTTCAACTTTCAGCAAAATCCTTCTTCCAGTTAAACATTGACCAAGCCGAAAAGATGTATCAGATGGCAATCAGTAAGATTGACCCATGCAAGGTATTAGTAGAAGCTTATTGCGGTATCGGTACGATGGCACTTATGGCCAAGGATAAGGCAAATGTAGTTTATGGTATTGAATCTGTTCCAAGTGCAGTTGAAAATGCCACAAACAACGCAAGACTAAACAACATCACAAACACAGAATTTATCTGTGATGATGCGGCACATGGCTTACGCAAGATTGCGATGAAGAAGACAGTTGACTGCTTATTAGTTGATCCACCTCGCAGTGGTATGGATGATGAAATGCTAGATACCATCATGCATGTATTACCAAAGAAGATTGTATATATCTCTTGTAACCCTTCCACCCTTGCAAAGAACCTCAAAGTACTCAAGCAACGCTATCACGTAGTGACTGTAATTCCATATGACTTATTCCCACAGACACCACTTGTAGAATCTATTACAGTATTGGAGTTAGGTTAATGAAATACCTCATAAAAGACAATGCGATTACGATTGATCCAGAAGGAAAATACCTCAAAAAAACAGTAGAAGATTTTCTAAACGATTACTATCAATCGAAGAAAAACAAATATCTTCTACTGTTAAATAAACAAATTTTATTAGATGGTATCCCCGTCAAACACAGTAAAGAATTCATTGACCACAAAACTATCACAATCACCTTTCCAGAAAGTACAGTCGATTGGATTCCTGCAGAAACAGAATGTAAAGTCGTATATGAAGACGCATTCATCTATATCGTGCATAAAGATGCAGGCATGATTATCCATGGTGATCCTGGAGATACAACATGCTTGAATGCTTATGCGGCTAGATACCAGATCAACCATGGCATCAAACAACCAGTACGACCAATTCACCGTTTAGATAAAGATACGGTTGGACTTGTCATCTACTCAAAGATTCCATTTTTCCAACCATGGTTTGACACACAACTTTCTAGTAAGAAAATTCATCGTCACTACCTAGCAATTACAAATGGTAATATTGATCCAAACTTCCGTATGACAATCAATAAGCCACTAGGAAGAGACCGTCATAACAATGGTATGTATCGCATTTCTTCAACAGGAGTTGAAGCTATCACACGCGTAGAAGCACTAGGCAATTATCAATCCTACAGTTTACTGGGATGTACACTTGAAACAGGTAGAACTCACCAAATCCGTGTTCATCTTTCCAGCATTGATCATCCTATCGTCAATGACGTACTCTATGGAATTAAAACAAAAGATTTCCCAGCTATGGGCTTATGGGCAGACTGGATTGCATTTAGAAATCCAATTACTAATAAAAAGCACAAGATTTTTGATCAACCAAATCCAATGTATGAACCATTCAAAAAGTAGATGACCAGCATCTACTTTTTCGTTATACAATCCCTAATTCTTCTAATACCTTCGCTACGCCATCATTTGCGCAAGTATCCGCAACAATATCCGCATGCTCACGTACATCATCTTTCGCATTGCCTAATGCAACACCGATTCCTGCTTTCTGAATAAATGGTGTATCATTTCCTGCATCACCAAACGCAATGACATTTTCCCAAGTATAACCTTTCTCCTTGAGAACAGCTTCTACTGTTAATGACTTATTGATAGAATGCAAGAATACATCAAATCCCTTCAAAGATGACCAAGCAAATACCAAGTCAGGTATCTCCTTTGCAAAATTCATAATCACATCTTCATCACCCACTAAGAATGTTCCTAGAGGATTGCCATATTCTATGTGATGCGTGCGCTTCTCTGTATCATCGATAATCAGTTTAGCTTTGATAGGATCACCATTTACATACCCATCCACAAACCTCTGATGTGCGTTGTATGTCACTACGTGATCTACAAACTTAAAACCTAAACCAATATCATTCGCTTGCGCAAAAGAAATGATTCGATTCATATACTCTGTTGGTAGTGGATGTGTCTTTAACACAGTACCATCACGCTTTACCAAACACGCACCATTGATTGTCCCAATGATATCCATTGGTAAATCCTCAAATAGCGTTGGCTGTAAGAACGTATAATGTCTACCCGTATTAATCATGACATCATAACCACTCGCCAGCGCTGTTTGTAAAGCATTACGATTACGCTGACTTAACTGCTCAGAACCACTTGGAATCAGTGTATTGTCTATATCACAGACAATCATTTTAATCTTATCTACATTCATATTCATAACTTCAAAATTATAGCATACCGTGCTAATATATAAAGTGTTCTGTGCTCGTGGCGCAACTGGATAGCGCATTTGATTCCGAATCAAAAGGTTGTGGGTTCGATTCCCATCGAGCACACCATTCAAATTAGAAATAAGCCCTTTATTTAAAGGGTTTTTATTATGTTTTAGTATATTTGGAGAACTTTCTAGAGAACTTTGAAGTAAACCCAATGAGATGCTCGGTCACATAATTCTCTTTAAAAATATATCTAGCTAGAGGTTATGTTCTTCTTTGTACATAGCATTCATGAATTCCTTTTGGTTTGAATTACATTCTTCGTACGCATAGTTTCAACATAGATACTGAGATATTCCGTATTCATGCATTAACTCTTTTATTTACTGTTAGAAAAAAACTTATTTAGTTTTAAACTAAATAACGATATCAAGAAGAAGACTATTCCCATTGATAAATATATAAAATTCTGATTGTAAGAAGTTAATAGAGCGGAAGAAAATAGAAAGATGATTTCCAGAAAATTATTCCCCATATTAAGAATAGAAAGTATTGTAGCTCGTTGATTTTCAAGATGGATTTTATTTATAAAAGAATTTTCCATCTTATCTAATAATGTACTGATAATAGAAAGAATAAATGGAAGTACAACCATTGGAATTAAAATGAATAGATTGTTAAGAAGTGCAAAAATAACAAAGATTAGACTACAAATAGCAGAAGTGCTAATAAATAGAATTTTATTTGAATACTTTTCTGTCATTTTAAAAAAGTAAGGAATAATTAAATCACCTGCTGTATAAATCAAAATAATTGGTGTTATTAATTCTTCAGATAACCCAGCTGATGCAATTTTCAATATATACATAAAGTTAATAATAATAAAAGACAAGCCGATCAAAGAATTAAGAATCAAAAATACGAGTAAATTTGAATTTAAATTCTTAACTATTTCTATTAGTTTTATTTTTTTAACAAGATTTTCTCCATTTTCTATTACTTGAATTTCATTAGGAGATATAGATAAGAAAATGAGACCGATAATAGAAAAGATCAATGATACAAATATTAAACCATTAATTTCAATTTGTTTATATAACAAGGAAAAAAGAATTGTACTCACTATAAAACCTGTAGATCCGAAAGCGATAAATTTTGCTTTTTCCTGTGTATATAAATCATTATCTGAATCACAAAAAGAATGTATATACGCATCGATTGTGCCAGATGAAAATGTAGCTGCGATGGCTTCTATAATGGTTTCTAAAAGAAAAAATGTAACACCGAAACCAATTAAGAATATCAATTTGCATAAACAAAGTAATATTTGATTTAATATCAAGGATTTTTTATATCCTATCTTATCTGTTAGGATTCCAGATGGAATTTCTAGAAGAAAGATAAGAAAAGATAGAATTGCTTGTAGATAGAAGAACCATGATAAAGATACTCCTTTATTAAGACGAACAAGGATAGCAACAGGTGCATAGAGAACCATACCATTACAAAAACCCGCTAAATCTATCCATAAAAATTGTTTAGCTTTCATTGTTATCACTCCAAAGAAGACCATTTAATTTTAGATTAAATGATTCTATAATAATTTTTTTAATATGAACTGCGTATTATAAAACTATTACAATCACATCGTCAGCACCACCACAGCAAAGCTAGTATAGAAGAAAAATTCCTTATAGTATTATATCAAAGTTATAAAATTTAAAATATAACTTCTTGAATGTTGTGGTGATAAGAGGATTCTTAAAATTTAGACTTTAACTAGTAGACCGTCATTCATACCATTGTATGGTCATCCCACAGTCTATCTTCAGCTAGAGGAAGACAAAATGGATTTTTCATAGCCCAAGTTTTTATAAAAAAAGAATTATTATCAAACATGAACGCATGTATTGATATAATCCTTTTTATAACGAATTACCAACCAAGGAAGTGTAACTTTTCATCCATTAGATGATAAGATACAGAGTCCGTCTTATATTCTACTTCACCGTCCGTATGAACCCATACTGGTTGTCCTGTTTGAATATGGATTTGTTTACCATCTTTTAGGGAAACACCTTTGAACTTTCCATGTTCTCCCTTCATTGCATAAGGGAAGATGCGGAAGAAGTCAATTCTACCTAAACCATCCGCAATACAAGCATTCAAGATACCATCGCAGGGATTCGCTGTTGGACAGAACTTAAATCCTCCACCTTCATATGGTTCGTTCATTGTTGCGATAAACAATAACTTATCATAGGAATAACTTTGATCATCAATCTGAATCTTTGTCTTGAAGTGATGATGTAAGAAAATTAAGCGTGCACCGACAAACAAGTAAATGAGCTTACCTAAATGTAATGCATTTAAGACTTTCTTCCATGGTGATCTTTGAACCTGCTCAGAAATTGCGGCGTCATAGCCGATACCAGAACTGATATTGTAGCGACGTGAATACGGTTCGTCAGATACCTTATTTCCCTTTTCATCATAGCGTGTATGGTATGTCAATACACCTACGTCTAAATCTTTGCCATGCTGGTCATTTAGAATACGGTGTAAACATTCAATCTCTGTTCCATGAATCCCAAGTGACTTAGCTAAGTCATTGCCTGATCCACAAGGAATCAAACCAAGATATGTCTTATCAAAGTTTACAATACCGTTTACTGCTAGATTCATCGAACCGTCACCACCAATTAAGATGATATTGACTCTTTCATCATTTGAAGTTAATTCCTTCATTATATCCTTGATACCATGTTCAAGATTTGAAAGATGTACTTTATACTCAACTCCAATTGTATCGAGTTCTTTTTTAATAATATCCCAACACTCGTTTGTCCTACCGCTAGCCCCAGCAGGATTAATCACAATATGATAGACACTCATTTTATTCCCCTTCATCCACAAATCGAAGTACCTTTTTTTGTCCATCTGCAGGAATGATTGCCTGCGGGAAGATTTGTCTTATGACTGTTTCGTATTCCAATGGATCTTTGATGGATGGAGAATAATGTGTAAACCACAATTCTTTTACCATCATCCGCTTTGCAAGAATTGCTGTTTCTTGCATGGTACTATGTTTGTTTAGATTTGCTTTTTCAATCTTTTCTGGATCACCATACATACCCTCACCGATATAGAGGTCCGCATGACTTCCGTATGTTACCAATTCCTCTAATGGTCTTGTATCTGTTGCATAGACCAGCTTGAGTCCTTGACGACTTTCACCCAACACATCATCAGGTGTATATATCTTACCATCAAACTCGACAGTATTTCCTTTTTGCAGCTTTCCCCAGACTTTCATTGGTACATTCTTAGCAATTGCTTTATCCTTATTAAACTTACGCGTACGATCTAATTCAAAGATATACGCATAACAGGGCACACTATGTTTGGCATGTAATGCTTTGATTTTTAGACCGTTTACTTCAAAGTCTGCTTGTGGCCCATCAATCTCTACAAGTTTTATTTCAAAAGGAATATAACGAGCAACTTTATAGATACCTTCAAATACTTCTGTTAATCCTTTTGGCCCATAAATCGTTACAGGTTCTGTACGCTCAGACTTTGCCATCGTCAGTAAAAGACCAGGTAAGCCAGCCGTATGGTCTGTATGGAAATGTGTTAAAAGAATTGTATCGATTGTCTTACAAGAATATCCATATTGATGTATGGCTATCTGTGTTCCCTCTCCACAATCCACTAGTAATGTATTTCCATTCCATCTTACCAATAAGGATGTTAACCATCGATTTGGTAAAGGAACCGTTCCACCTGTACCTAGTAAACAAATATCTAGCATATAACCTCTTTCTACTCATCTATGGTAACACAAAAAGCCCTGCAAAGCAGGACTTAGAGTTCTTTGATAATTGCAGATAGTTTTGGTAATAACTGCTGCTTTCTAGAAATGATATTTGGATCATAACCTGAATGTTCATCAATCTGTGTTTCAATCATCTCTGATAATACATAAGACATCGGTCCATAGAAGACGAAGTAAGAACCATTACCCATTACATCTGTAAATAACATCAGTAACAGATCTAAATGACGATCCTTCTGTTCTTTTTCCATATTCTCTTTGAATGCAGGTAGTAACTTCTGTACTTCTTCGGTATGACTGTAGTTTGTCTGACCGATAGAAATCTTGTATCTACCGATATCATAGTTCTTAAGGTCACGATTGAGGATTTCATGTGGTGTAGAATCCTTCAAGGCAACAGAAGCACCTAACATCTCTCTTGCATAAGCATCAATATCATCGATACCTGCAAGTTCTGCTAACTTCTTAGCCACATTGATGTCTTCTAAGGTTGTTGTGGCAGACTTAAAGTTTAATGTATCAGAGAGAATTGCACTCATCATTAAGCCAGCCATAGTTGGATCTGGAACGATATTCTTCTCACAATATAAGCCATACACAATTGTACTTGTACAGCCACAACGATGGTTACGATATTCAATTGGATGATCTGTTTGAATATCTCCAATATGGTGATGGTCAATAATTGCGACAATATCTGCTTTATCAATATGATTCATTGTTTGGTTTGTTGCGCTATGGTCAACAAGCGCAATACGTAACTTCTTATAGTTACGTGTGTGGTAACGTGATACACCACCTACAACTTTACCATTTTCATCCAGTACAGGATAACTACGTACACGTGAGGCATTCATCTTTGTCGCAACATCTTCTACATACTCTGTATTCTTAAAACAGATTAAATTTGTAGTCATAATCTGAGAAACAGAATAACTTTCCGTGATAACTGTCGCTGTATGCATGGTACGATCAGGTGTCTCAACGATTGCACAACCATACTCCTTGGCTAGTTCTTTAACATCATCCGATGCATGTTCATCACAAGTTAGAACCAAACATTTTACACCTAGACGAATTAAGTTTAGCTGCTTTTCATGGCCTTCGGACATGATGATAATACTGCCAGCGATAAAACTCTCAACCAGTTTTAAATCATCTAAAGTAACGATGTGTACTTGACCATTTGTACTGAATTCTTTTGGTCGCAATACAACCTTGCCACCAATCGTACGTGCGATATTATCTAATGTCGCAGTTGCCATCAAGTCCTTTAAATCAGTATCTTCGTGGATACGATAACGAGAAAGATCACTTGTAGAACAGATACCACATAGATTCTCATTTTCATCCAGAACATATAAAGAACGGTTTTGTGTTCTTAACATCAGATGCCATGCATGATGAACTGTTTCATCATAACGAATGGTTGTTGGAGTATCGAGATTGATATCTGCTAAACGTGCACGTGCATCCGTCATCAATAACGGATTATCTAAATGAAATGTACGTAAAATAAATTTTGTTTCTTCATTCAAAGGCCCTTGACGACAAGCAATTGCCGTACTACCAGTCTTATTCAATAAATTCGCAAACGCAATTGCCGAGCAGATTGAATCACTATCTGGATGTTTATGACCTGTTACATAAATATTGTGATTACTCATGTCCTTTCAACTAACCCTCCACAAATTATCTAATATATTAATAACTTAATACTTCATTACCATCTTCAGTAATCAAGATTGTATATTCCCATTGTGCACTATCTTTGCCATCTTTCGTGCTGATTGTCCAATTATCATATGGGTCAATTACAACCGAAGCTTTTCCTAAGTTAATCATTGGCTCAATCGTAAGAATCATACCTGGTACAAGTACCATACCTGTACCCTTCTTACCAACATGCGCCACAAATGGATCTTCATGGAATTCAATGCCTACTCCATGGCCACCCAATTCTCTTACAACACTATATCCTTTGGATGTCGCATACTTCTGTATTGCATAACCAATATCCCCAACAGTATTCCATGGTTGTGCAGCTGCTAGTCCAATCTCAAGACATTTCTTTGTTTCTTCGACAAGCTTACGGCGCTCTTCACTTACATTTCCAATACAGAACATACGGGACGCATCACCATAATAGCCATCCACAATCGTTGTACAGTCAACGTTGATAATATCACCATCATGCAGTTTCTGAATATGCTTTGGGATCCCATGGCATACAACACTATTTATTGATGTGCATACATGTTTTGGAAAACCTTCATAGTGATATGGTGCACAGATTCCACCATTTTTTTCAGTGAAATCTTTAACAATATCATCGATTTCCTGTGTCGACATACCAACGTGAATATGCTTTTCTACTTCGTCTAATACCTGTTTATTTAATAGCGAAGCCTTGCGAATTCCTTCAATCATCGTTGGACGCTTGATATATTTTTCCTCAGGTAAAATCGCACCTTTTTGTCTTAATTCCTCCATACGTTTCAAAATGTGTTCTGGAATTGGTTCATTCTGATCTATTTCTTGCCAAAGTTTTAAATCCATTTTACTACCTGTCTTTCTATTTTGTTGTACTGCCAAAGCCACCAGTTCTTACAGCATCTACTTCATCATCCACCGTAATGCCGAAGGATACGAAAATACCCTGCAACATTCCCTGGCCACTTGCAATGTCAACTGTCTTATTTTCATTTGTATCATTTGTCAGTTTGCAGAAGATATGACCTTCATTATCTGCGTGATAGTAGTCACTATCAATAATGCCAACTGTGTTATTCATCTGTAAACGATACTTGAATCCTAGTCCACTACGTGGAAATAACATCAATACATAATCATCTGCCATCTTTACTCTGATACCAGTAGGTATTAATACCGTTTCTTGTGGGGCAATCTTCAAATCAATTGGTGTATAAAAATCATACCCTGCAGAACCTTTCGTTGCACGTCGTGGAAGCTTAATTGCGTTGTATATTTCCGCAATATCTCTTGTTTCATTTGGAAAAGTCTTGAGCCAATCCTTATAAAACTCTTCATAACTAACTTTTTCAAACTGTGCAATTTTATTCATTTTGTATTCCTACCTCTTCTTCCTTGATATTTTACCACGTTTATGCGATTTCTCTACACTTTCAGCCACTTTAATTAGTTATGATTAACTTCATTTTAAGTTATAAAATTTCATTTTCGTTTCGAATGGAGTTTAGAGTATAATAAGGAGTGTTAACGGAGGTCTTATGAAATTAAATATCGCAGTATTTTTCGGTGGTGAATCCGTCGAACATGAAGTAAGTATTATCTCTGCACATCAAGCGATTGAAGCGCTTGATAAAAATAAATACAATGTCATTCCTGTATATGTCTCAAAGGAACGCAAACTATATGTATCTGATTTATTAAAGGATATGAGTAACTACAAGGATCTCAAGCATTTGATTTCCCAATGTACACAAGTCTCCATTACATCAGAGGATAATCGTGTTGTAATCCGTCCTGTTAAGCCATCCCTATTTGGCCCTAAAGAATTAGGTACAATTGATGTGGCTATCCCTGTGATGCATGGTACAAATGGTGAAGATGGCACAATCCAAGGTTTCTTTGAAATGTTGAAAGTTCCATATGCTGGATGTGACCTCTATGGTGCAGCGATTGGACAAGATAAGGTTTTACAAAAGAATGTCCTCAATGATAACAACCTACCAATCACAAACTGGTTCTGGGTATATGGGGCAGAAATGGATACACGTCAAAGTGAAATTCTCGATAAAGTACATCGCTTAATCTATCCAGTAATTATCAAACCTGCCCGTACAGGTTCATCTGTCGGTATCTCTATCGCTCATAACGACGAAGAATATCTAGCATGTTTTGATGAAGCACGTCAGTATGACGAAAAAATCATCACAGAAAAGGTTGTAAAACCAATGCGTGAAATCAACTGTTCCGTTGTTGGAGACTCCTATTCCTGTGTAGCCAGTGTACTAGAAGAAGTAAGTTCAGTTTCCCAAGATGAATTGCTCAGCTTCTCTGATAAGTACCTCGGTGGTAGTAAGAGTACAAAGAGCGAAGGTTCTAAAGGTATGGCAAGTACAGCACGTATCGTACCTGCACCACTTACGGATGAACAAACAAGACTCATCCAACAATTAGCGAAGGAAACTTTCCGTGTACTTGGCACCTCTGGTGTTTGTCGTATTGACTTCTTGATGGACGCGGATACTAAGAAAGTTTATGTAAATGAAATTAATACCATCCCAGGCTCACTTGCCTTCTATCTATGGCAAGCAGCTGGTGTATCTTTCTCTGAATTAATGGATAAGCTTGTAGAACTTGCATTAGATAGAGAAAGAAGAAGATCAAAAATGACCTTCTCCTATGAAACAAATATCCTCAGTAACTTCTCTGCTTCAAGCGCAAAAGGTTCCAAGGGATCTAAGATGTAAGATAAGCCCACGTGTTGTGGGCTTTTTAAATGTACATTAGATAGTAAGAATAACTGGTGGAGCTCCCTACTATGTCAAAGCATAGCCATTCCACATACAAGGGCGGCGAAGGAGGTTTTCCGTCTTCAGTCATCCTTACATTAAATTTTATCGTCTTACTACGAAAAAATCAATCCAATGAAGTTCCACAAAACATTCATGCATGCAGTTAAACAAAAGCACTTCGTCTTGAAGTGCTTTTGTTTACTTAATTCTTTTACGAATACTATTCTCTAAAATATTATAGGGTATTCAAATTCACAATATGAACTTCAGGATTATGTGAACAATACAATGTATCTAAACGTACTAAGAATTCTTCCGCATCTTCTTTAGATGGGAAAGTTCTTACTGGTTCAGAAACTCCATTTACAATAAATGTCACATCATACATATCATCTGAATTGTATACAGCTGAAACTGTCATTGCTTGAATCTGTGTAGGAACATAGTATTTCGTTTCCTTTTCACGTACAACTTTTAAAATCATATCAATTATCCTCCATGAAACTTTTCTCTATATAAATCATATCATTTACGATGGCTTTCAACTAAGAAATATTTCCATTTTTGATATCTTCAAACATACGAACAGCTGCCTTCATAAAGTTATCATTCGCATTTGCTAGAATTTCTTTTTCGCTCAAATCATTATCTACTGTTGCATAGAACTTTGTAATACCGTGTTCATATAATGCTTCATAACCGTTTCCAAGGCATCCGCAGATTGCGATGACTGGGATATTTTTTTCTTTGCAGCGTTTACCAATGCCATAAAGTACTTTACCATGTAATGTTTGTGCATCAGCTCTTCCTTCACCACTAATGACATAATCAACGCCATCTAGCATCTGATCAAAGTTCATTAAATCCATTACAACTTCAATACCCGACTTCATCTCACCAATCAAGAATAATGAGAAGGCTGCACCCATACCGCCTGCTGCACCTGAGCCAGGAATTTCATTTACATCTTTCCCAAATGTTTTTAGTAAAACCTGACGGTAGTTTTCCATTCCCTTTTCAAGTTCTTCTAACACTTCTGGGGTGCCTCCTTTTTGTTTTCCATAGCACATTGTTGCGCCATTTGGACCACATAAAGGATTATCCACATCACACATGATTGTAAACTTAGCTTCTTGAACTAATGGGTTCATACGTGAAGTATCGATTGTAGCGATATCTTTTAGACTATCGCCAATCCCTTTTACTTCATTGCCACCTTTATCTAAAAAGCGTACACCTAACGCTTGCATGGCACCGATACCACCATCATTTGTGGATGTTCCACCAATCGCAATCTTAATATCACGAATTCCATCATCAAGAATATGCGCAATTAACTCACCTACACCATAGGATGAAGTGTAACGAGGATCACGTTTCTCTTGCGGAATCAATGCTAAACCCACTGCTTCCGCAACTTCTAGGATTGCTTCTTTTTGATTTACTAAACCAAATTTAGCGTCTCTTCGTTTCATGTATGGATCGTGTGTTGGTACATACATAATTGAACCACGCAGATTACGAGTGACAGTTTCCACTGTTCCTTCTCCACCATCAGCCATTGTTACATCGATATATTCCACACTTCCAAGCACACGATGAGTCGCATGTCTTAACAAGCGATTAATATTGATAGCACTCATCGTACCTTTGAATGAATCGGGGGCAAATAAAAATTTCATATATCCTCCTACTGTCGACATTTTTATTATGATATCATTCTCATCCATTTTTCGCATCAAAAAAGTGATTGATGATATCATCAACCACTTACTCACGGCGTAATGCGTCGATAGGATTTAAGTTTGCGGCCTTGTAGGATGGTAAGATACCAAACACAATACCAATTAACATAGAGAATAATACTGCGAAGATAGAAGCTTCGACGCTAATGGCTATCGGTGTACCATTAAGCTTTGATATCAAGAATGCTAGGATAACACCTGAGATAACTCCAATGACACCACCAGTCGATGTAAGAACGACCGCTTCTGTAAGGAATTGAATCAGAATCGATTTCTTAGGAGCTCCAATTGCTTTCTTTAAACCAATTTCACGTGTTCTCTCTGTTACGCTTACTAACATAATATTCATTACACCAATACCACCGACAAGTAAGGAGATACCCGCAATCCACAACAACATTGTATTGGTTGCTTGAGATAATTGTTGTATTTGCTTGGCTTGCTTCATCAGATCTTCTGACTTATAACTTGTATCACCATTGCCAGTCGCTGTCGCATTTAAGATTTCTTCTGCTTGCTTACCAATTGTTGTCATTGAATTTGTGTCTTTTGCACGTAAGATTACATTTTCTGGCTCATCATATTGGTATAATAGTGGCCAGACGGATGTTGGTACATATACCTTTCCAGAAGTATCCTGGTTATATGTATAGTAATCATTCATATTTTTAATGGTAGGTTCAAACTCTACCGCTGGTGAAACAACACCAACAACTACGAATGGTTCCTTTTGAATTTCTACAGTTTTCCCAATTGGATTTTCTCCTTGGAATAACTGTTCTGCAGAAACTTTATCCAATAAACATACTTTACGATTCTTAACCACATCATTTGTAGAGAAAGCTCTACCGCGACTTACAACCAAGCCATTTGTCTGTAAATACGTATCATCGATTCCGTATACATATCCGCCAGTCAAAGAGTTTGTCAGATGGAATACACCGTCATATACCTGACGGCGATGATAGAGTGATACATTGACTACACCAGAAATATTCTTTAAATCATCTTTTTGAGATGCAGAAACTTCTTTATATTTACCCGGAATTCCTTGTCCAAAGTCATACTCCCAATCGCCTTGTGTCATACGTACATTGACGGTATTGACACCTGAACCGATGAGGTTTGTTTGAATCTGTTCATTGGTACCTTTGATTGTGGAAACGATAGCGATGATTGCCGCAATACCAATAATTATACCCAGCATTGTTAGAATTGAACGCATCTTATGCGATAGGATTCCACGAATTGATAATCTAATATTCTCACCCATTAGTAGCCTCCTAACATAGCATTATCATCCATATCAATCTTCGTACGAGTACCCTCTATCGCACCATCACCATATGGGAAGGCAATATAGTCCGTATCCGCAAGACCAGATAATACTTCTGTTGACATATTGAAGTACACTTTTCCTGTCTTGATGTATGTCTTTACAAGTTTTCCATCTACATCTTTCATAACATACTTCTGTCCGTGTTCATCACGGATAAAGGCATTGCTGAGGTAGATAGAAGATGTATCCATATTTTCTTGTTGAATTGATAAAGCAAGATATGTACCTTGTTTTAAATCATCACCTTTTTCAATATATGCAGTAAAACCATACATTGATACATTTGGATTACCACCATAGAATCCTTCACCAGAATTCGTCGGGAAGTTATCAATCTGTGTAACAACTGCTTCATAGATTGAACCAGTTTCATAACTTGTAACAGATACCTTAGTACCCTTTTGAATTGTTGTTAATAACAATTCTGAAATAGTACCCTTTACTTCCGTACCTGTTCCACCTGCAACAGTTAAGAACGGTGTTCCATCGGTAGGTACATTATTTATATCCTTTAAGCCTTTAATGACACCACTTCGCTTTGCGTAAACAACACCATCCGCTAACTGTGTCTGTAATTCGGATAATTCTAACTGTTTACGACGAATATCGATATCATATTCACGAACTTCAGATTCCTTTGCGTGAATAGCACGTACAAGCTCTGAGGCCGTCATCCCATCCGGTTCAATTTCAGATACTGGATCTTCGTGAGGAACTGGAATAAAGCTAAGCTCATGCTTCTTTAGATCAACCTTTGCCAAATCATTTGTTTCTGTACCTAAGATTTCCTTCAGTCTATCTATAGATACTAACCAAGAATCCACAAGACCTTTTGTTTTATCATCATCTTTGTAAACATCAAGGGAAACATAGAATGTCTTTCCATCTGTTTCTGCTTTCTGAATCAGTTCTTTCACAAACTTTCCAGTTAGGAAACCATCGCCCTTTATCGCAAAGTGATATGGATTAGCCTTTGTGCCCTTTTCATATGTGTTTACAGCAGGAACTGCTGGGGTTGGGGTAGGTGTCGGAGCTGGTGTAGGAGTTGGAACTGGTGAAGTCTGTGGAGTTGGGGTAGGTGTTGGTTCGTCAAGATCCTTTGTAAACTCTGTATCCTCATCCGTTAAAGAATTTAGATAGTTCCACACTTTATTATCTTCTACCTGTGTTCCCACTTCTGTATCCAGTTTAAATTCTGGTTCTGGTGTAGGAGTAGGTGTTGGGGTTACCTTTCTTTCTACCGGCTTTGTATTTTGTAGTTGTTGCAATTCTTTTTTCGCTTGTTCTAAACGAAGCTGTGTAGTAGAGATTTCAATCTTCTTTAATTCCACTGTATAGTTCAAGCTAGTAATATCATATGCAAGTAACTTATCACCGACAGATACAGCTTGTCCTTCCATAACATACACCGCACTGATGATTTGTGATGCGGATGGTGTAACAGTCTGTGTAGCTGGATCTGATACTAGTCCACTCATCTGTGATTCCATTGGATTACCGCCCATATTCATCGTGCTCACTTGCACAACATCCACCTTGCGAGATGCCTTGCGATATTGCAGGATTCCAAAGTATCCAATGACGAAGGCCGCAACGATAGAAACACTAATAATTACTCGTTTTTTATTCATGCGCGCCCTCCTGTATCATGCCATCAATAATATGAATTACACGCTTTGCCATGCTTGCGACATGTGCATCATGTGTAATCATAACGATTGTGACACCCTCTTTGTTTAACTCTTCAAATAATTCCATCACTTGTTTACCAGATGCTTGGTCAAGTGCTCCTGTTGGCTCATCTGCTAAAAGAATACGCGGATGATTAATGAGTGCTCGTGCAATCGCTACACGTTGTTTCTGTCCACCAGATAATTGGTTTGGTTTAAAGTTTACACGTTCGCCTAAACCAACCTTAGTTAGTGCTTCAATCGCAGCCTTTTCACGTTCTGGCTTTGGAACACCAGCATACACTAGTGGTAAAGCTACGTTTTCAATTGCAGTTTCACCTGGCAAAAGTTCAAATGTTTGAAATACAAAACCAATCTTCTTTAAACGTACTTCTGATAACTCATTTTCAGAGATACGCGAAATATCTGTGCCATCTAGTTCATAAGTTCCTTCTGTACAGCGGTCTAAACAGCCAATGATGTTCATTAGCGTTGTCTTACCAGAACCAGAAGGACCCATAATTGCGACATACTCACCTTCTTCTACCTGTATTGAAACATTCTTTAAAACAGGTACTTCAATGGTGCCACCATAGCTTTTATAGATTCCTTGTAAGTTCAATAACATACTTATTCTCCACTTCCTACTGTAGAGATAGATTCTGTCTTCATACCTTCTTTATAGTCTTCCATTGGCCATGCGATACTATCAGATTCAGATACCCCAGATTTAATCTCATATTGGTACAGATTTTCATCTAATTCACCAATTTCAACTTCACGCTTTTCTAAGCGATGATTCTGATTGGCAACCCATAGATATGCTTTATCGCCTTCCATCACGATATAAGACGCATCTAACCAAATACCATCCTTCTTCACAGCAGTTCCGTTATTCTTTTCTAAATACACGTGCTGGCCTAACATTAAGCCATCTGAAGAATCTAATGAAATATAGAATGGATACGTACTGGCCTTTTCAGAATTACTAGAGCCGCCCATGCTGTACATATCATTTTGTTTTGCATTTGGTTCTGTCTTGATTTCTGTAATTTTGCCTGTCCAGAACTTTGACTCATCCGTTCTAGAACGTACAATCATCTCTTCTCCAAGAGAAATAGATGTAATAGATGTTTCATCAATAGTACCCTTGACTCTAAATTCACCAGATTGTGAGATTTCGATAAAGGCAGTTGCATTACCTTGCGCATCTGTACTATTTTCATTGATAGCCTTAATAATACCGGTTGTATTAGCAAGCACATCCGCAGTATCGATTTCTTTTTGTTTCGCAGCCAAATCCAACTGTTTTTGTTGGATAGATAACTGTGCAACACGAATATCATTTTCCGCAATCGCAACCTGGCTGGTATCACCGCTAGCCTTATATTCAGAGATTGCATTATTCTTGTCCGTAATTGTGCCTCTTAATGATTCAATATCTAGATTGATTGAGCTAATTTGTTTCTGTGCTTCCGAAACATCATAGCGGAAAAGGACTGTGGTAGGAATTACCTGATCACCCACAGACACGAACACCTGTTCAATCTTCTTCTCTTGATTTTTATTGACCTTTACACTCTGTTGGGCTTCCACCACACCAGAATAACGGTCATTTCCACCACCTGTGGAACCCATGATATTACTAATGGTATCTACATAGGCAACCGCTCCACCACTAGCTCCACCAAGATTCTTTTGGAAGAAGGTAAATATTGTAGCGACAATCGCCACCACCGCAACAAGTACCGCAATCAAAATCTTCTTACTTTTTAACATATAAATTCTCCTGTATCTTTTCTAACAGACTATATCTTGCAAAATGATGTATTTCTTTTGATATAAGTAGAATAAACTAACTCTTTAATAATATTCTACCATCTTGCAAGCATAGTATATATAACAAAAGTGACAATTCCATTACAATCCAACTATAATATTCTTATGAATAAATTAAGACGCATCACTTCACTCCTAATCACGACCATTTTGTTGATCGAAAATATCTATTTTTATCAGGATTATCATAAACTCGATCCAACAAATACCATGTTTCTCATCACAATCATCGTATCGTTCCTACCAATTCTTCTAAAATGGATACCCCACAAACCAAAAATCGATACGATAATCAAAGTGATTACAATCATGCTTGTACCGCTACTGATAGAAATGGCAGTCGAACTCTGTAATAATAACTTACTCTCCGATATCGAAGGTATCGGTAATGTATTTGTAAACTACGGCATTATTCTTCTGCTTGCGATGATTTTCTACGTACTACTTGCAAACATGAAATTCTCCTTTGCGATTACCACTATCATCCTAAGCATTTTTGGAATCGCAAACATGTATGTAAAGCAGTTTAAAGGTATCCCTCTTTTACCATGGGATTTAAGTGTCATCAAAACTGCAGCTGGCGTCGCCACCAATTATCAACTGACATTTAATGTACAGGTGCTATTTACGCTAACTATAGTCAATATTATCTTTGCGCTATTATTCTGGTTACCAAAAACAAAGAAGACAAAACAACGGATACTCTATCGTACAACTTGCCTCTTCCTATCTGCTGCAGTACTAATTACTTTCTATGGTACAGATTTCTTTCAACTTACGCTTGGCGCAACACCAGACTTCTTCAATCAAGCAAGAGGATATGAAAACTACGGTGCAATTGCGGAATTCTTCGTCAATACACGCTATCTATCCCTTCAAAAGCCACATGGCTATGATATAGAAACACTTTCAACAAAGTTAAAGGAAAATACCAGTTCTAAACAAACCATCACAGAAACGGCACTTGGGCAGCTTCCAAACGCGACAGTAGAACACCCAAATATCATCACCATCATGAATGAAGCCTTCTCCGACTTACAAGTAGTCGGAAAATTCGAGACCGATAAAGATTATCTTCCATTTGAAAACAGTATGAAAAATACTAAAAATACCATTCAAGGAAATATCTATGTTTCCACGATAGGAACTGGCACCAGCAATACGGAATATGAATTTTTGACCGGTAACTCTATGGCTTTTTTACCGATTGGCTCCAATGCCTATACGCTATATGAAAAACATACACAGCCCGGTCTTGCGATGACTTTATCTGATCAAAACTATAGTACGACTGCCTTCCATCCTTACCACAAAGAGAATTGGAATCGTATCAATACCTATCAATACATGAACTTTGAACGATTTATTGGTATGGAAGATATCACAAACTATCAGAAGTTAAGAAACTATATCTCTGATGAATGGGATTTCCAACATGTCATTGATTTATATAAACAACGTGATCCAACAAAACCATTCTTCATGTTTAATGTGACGATGCAGAATCATTCCCCATACGATACCGGATTGATTCATGATGTACATATCACTTCCATGAAGGGAAATTACCCACAGACAGAAGAGTATCTCAGTATCATCCGTAGAAGTGACATAGCCCTAGAACAGCTTGTCAATTACTTTAAAAATGTATCTGAGCCAACAATCATTCTAATGTATGGTGACCATCAACCATTTATTGAAGATGCATTCTACGAAGAACTCTATGGCAAGAGTCTACACGAACTTAGTGATGCGGAAAATCAACAGAGATATATCACTCACTTCTTTATGTGGGCCAACTATGACATTCCTAGTGGTAGTATCCCTTATATCAGCGCAAACTACCTCAGTACCTTACTTGCGGAAAACGCAAACGCAAAACTAACGCCATATCAAAACTTCCTTCAAAATGTATATCAAGATGTACCTGTCGTATCGGCTTTAGGTTGTATTGATAAAGATGGTAACTACTTTGTTTATGGTGAACATAATGCGTATTCATCGAAATTAGAGACGTATGCACAGCTCGCTTATAATAACCTTATCGAAGAAGAAAAGCGTAAAAATGAATTATTTACCCTTCTTCCTGCAAATTCAAAATAAGTACTGTATAATGATTTTATGAACGGAATTCAATACGAACACAGCTGTGCAAAATATTTATCCAAGCTTGGATATAAGAATATTACTCTCACCAAGGTAAGTGGTGATCAAGGTATTGATATTATCGCTACCAAAGGGAATTTAAAATACGGTTTTCAGTGTAAGTATTACAGTGGAACTGTAGGAAACGATGCTGTACAGCAAGCCTTCTCCGGTATCGCTTATTACAAGCTAGATAAAGCAGTTGTGATCACCAACAGCGATTTTTCCTCGGGTGCACGTAAGCTTGCTGAAGAGGCAGATGTCCTATTATGGGATCATGTAGAACCGATAGAAGAAGATAATCGTTATACACTGTATCAGGCAATGGCAATTCTCTTCTTCGGTTGGTCAATCATTCAACTCTATCAAATTTTCTATAGTGCAGAGCCAACCAAAGACTATCAGTTTATTTCCTATAGTCTATTATTTATCGCATCCTTCTTACAAGCAATTCCACATCATGCACGGATCGCAACAGGCATTGCTGTGATACTCTCTTCAATACATGCATACATGTATTCGATACAGAAGGTATTCTCAATCTTCACTTTAGATTATTACCAGCTTGCGTTATTCTTCTTTATTATTGTTACATTTATACGATTTGTTTACTATATCAAGAAGTACTCAATTCGTCGTCAAGCAAATAAACGAAATCAATTACGGCAAGATATACAAGAAACACGTTATACGATTGCACAAAATATGGCTGTCTTCCTTGCAAATGAATTTAACTGTAATGTGAAGGTAATTGATATGAAGGTAGAAGATAACGATCTTATCATCACCTTACAAACAAATCGCACACAAACTAGTCAACTAGCATCGATACAAACAAAATTAAATCAAAACCAAGAACAGATTCAATATGAACTACGTGCTACTGCACTACACATGATTGAACTAACAATAAGAGCCAGTCATTAGTTTGACTGGCTCTGCTTATCTTTTACTTTTCTTAGGAAATCACTGACCCAATTAGAGTCAATTTCTACAGATTCATCTTCAGCTAGATATGGTTTGTAGTGTTCTTCTAAAGTTTGATACAGTTCTTTGGTAAAAGGAACTTCTCCCACAATCCCATCACCAGATTGAATCAAGAACGCATACTCATCACCACTTGTATTGAAATACATATGATCGATTTCCAAACTTTGTGATTGTATCTTAGCCAGATCACCTGTTACATACTTACCGATTTCAATGATACGATCATCTAACCCAAGTAGGGCAATCAATGCCTTTTCTTGCATGTCTGATTGATTCGACACAATTCTCTTCGTGCATGTTTCAATCCACTTATTTAAGGCTTCATCTAACTCATCACGATGATAGCGACGATTGAACATGAGGTTCATCTCTTCATAATCTTTTTGGTTATCTGGATATCCAATCAAAAGATTCTTACTACCATCATGATACATGCATGTATATAACATGTTTTGTTCCGTATGGCATTTTGAGCAGCTATGACGGAATAATTTACCACGTAGTAGGTTTGTTTCTGCCGATGGATCTAAAGCTGTATCAATGAGTGATTTGATTTTAACCTTTTCTTTCTTCCCACAGGAATGACAAGTAATCTCTGCTTCATAGGTATTCATCTCTGCTCTTTTAAACATGATATTCTCCTATTTTTTATTTCTGTAATTCTTCTAATGTTGGGGCTGCATTCATCGCACCCTTTTTCGTCGTAACGATGGCAGCTGCGTGATTTGCAAAGCATAATCCATCTTTGATCATCTCAGGTGAAATCTGATCAGGCTTTTGTTTGTGATGATCTAAATAGTATAACAGCGCACCAACAAACGTATCACCTGCACCAGTTGTATCAACTGGATTAACTTTACGCGCATCCGCATGGCTATGACAATGTTTCAGGTACGCATCACTACCCTCAGGTCCATATGTCACAATGACATGTTCAACACCATATTGTTTTACCACTTCGATAGCTTCTTTGACTGACTTTTTACCAGTGATGAATTCTACTTCATCATCTGCCATCTTAACGATATTTGCATACTTCATAAAGGATAATACTGTTTGTTTACACTCATTTAAATCATCCCAAAGATCTTTACGGATGTTTGGATCAAACAGGATTGTCGCATTCGCTGCTTTTGCCTTCTGTAACAAATACTCTGTTGCGTACTTTACAGGATACTCCACTAAGTCAACAGAGCCAAAACTGATATAGTCATCGCTTGTAAATTCAACTTCTTCAACATCACACTTATCTAAGAGTAAGTCTGCACTTGGATTACGGTAGAAACTAAAGTCACGTTGTCCATCATCCGCAAGGCTTACAAAAGCTAGTGCTGTCTTTGCCTTCTTTGTAGTCTTTAAATATTTTGTATTAACACCATAACTCGCAATCGTATCTTTTAAGAAATGTCCAAATGGATCATCTCCAACCATACCAATAAAATAAGCTTCTGCACCTAGTTTCGCTGCCGCTACTGCCACATTAGCTGGTGCTCCCCCTGGTCTTTTTTGAAAGGCATCCACAGCACTTAGGCTTGCGGCTGTCTGTACTGGAATAAAGTCAATTAATGCTTCACCGATTGTATAGATTTTTCCCATATATTTTCTCCAACTTTACATACTGATTTTACCCTTTTTAATCATACTAGTGCAATCATTCCCATCATTTTATTATCTTTTTCCACTGAAAAAAACTGTCTATTTGTTTATACATATACGATGTATCTTACAACAAAAAAAGCCAAAGCACAGTGTACTTTGGCATAAATTTATCATCTTAGAAATTTTCTGCGTGAATTTCAAAGAATGCTTGTGGGTGATGACATACTGGGCAAACTTCTGGAGCTTCCATACCAACAACGATATGACCACAGTTACGACATTCCCAAATCTTCACTTCACTCTTCTTGAATACTTCCTGCATTTCTACATTCTGAAGTAACTTTCTGTAACGTTCTTCATGCATCTTTTCGATAGCACCAACACCTCTAAACTGAGCAGCTAGGTCGTGGAAGCCTTCTTCTTCCGCATCCTTTGCCATACGTTCATACATGTCAGTCCACTCGTAGTTTTCACCATTTGCAGCTGCTTGTAAGTTTTCCTTAACATCACCAAGCATGCCTAATGCCTTAAACCAAAGCTTTGCATGTTCCTTTTCATTTTCGGCTGTCTTTAAGAATAGAGCAGCGATTTGTTCAAAGCCTGCTTTCTTAGCTACAGAAGCGAAGAATGTATACTTGTTTCTAGCTTCTGATTCTCCTCTAAATGCTTCTAAGAGGTTCTTTTCAGTTTTAGTACCTGCATAAGGGTTCTTTTTGTTTTCCATTATTTTTCTCCTCCATGTTTCCACACACTCTCTTCGGAAACCATACTAATCTTCTTCCTATCGTCGTAGAAAGTCAACGATATTACTATAGATTTCATCAATCTTTTGCATAAAAAAAACATTCCCTTAGGAACGCTTTCTAAAGTGCTGTAATTGCGGCAATTGCGCCAAAGAATACACCAGGTAAATTTGCCATCATTAGTGGCCAATCCTTCTTTTCTTGCATAAAACCATATGTCACCCATAAGGAACAGTTGATAGCCGCAACCATAGGTTGTAGGAAACCACTCTTCATCCCATGTAGGTTATTCATAATTTGTGGGAAGTAGGAAACATACATTAACATTGCTGTACATGTCGCAATCCATCCTAGTGTTTTTAATGCCTTTTGATTCATCACTTATACCCCCTCTTTCTGGATATCGCTCTTCAAGATATGTATATTAAGAACGAACGCAAACATTCTACTACATTCCTTTCTTTTATGTAAGATATTCTTTCAAATGAATTATGTGAAATATGATACTTACAGTTCCATCTCGTATGTGATAAACTTGAATCGTCATTTGGCTTTGTTGCCATTGATATCTCCTCCTTATATTTTGAATTTCGGTTGTCAGCCTTATTCAATTATATACGGAGGCTTTTTTCATCGCTTAAGCTTTTCCATTCTTATACGCATAGCGTATGGTTTTTATAGGAAACTTCATTTCCTATAATAAAAAATCCGGAACTCCGGATTTCTTGTTAGAATTCTACGCCTTCCATCGTCTTCTTTAAGACAGCTGCAGATTCAGATAGCTTTGTACGTTCCTCTTCACTCAGGGAGATTGGCACCAATTCTTCAATACCATTTCTGCCGACGATTGCTGGAACGCTTAGCGATACATCACTAATACCATACTCACCATGTAATGCAGTTGATACAGGTAAGATAGACTTTTCATCACGTAAGATTGCACGACAGATTCTTACAACTGACATTGCAATTCCGTAGTAAGTAGCGTTCTTTCTTTCAATAATCTTATACGCCGCATTCTTAACATCTTCTGCGATATCTTCTTGAGCAACCTTCATGTCAAGGTCACCACCCATACCTCTTAACGCGAAGAAGTCAGCGAGTGGAACACCTGATACATTTGCCATAGACCATGTGCAGATTTCAGAATCACCATGTTCACCGATAACATATGCGTGAACAGAACGTGAGTCAACATCCAAACGTGTTCCTAATAGATATCTTAGACGTGCAGAGTCTAATACAGTGCCTGAGCCAAATACACGATTCTCTGGCATGCCAGAAGCTTTCTGTGCATAGTAAGTTAGGATATCAACTGGATTAGCTACAATCAATAAGATTCCTTCAGGATTTTGTGCCTTAATTTCAGCCATAATACCAGAGTGAATCTGGATATTCTTCTTGATTAAGTCAAGACGTGTTTCACCTGGCTTTTGGGCAGCACCGGCTGTAACGATAATGATAGCCGCATCCTTAATATCGGAATAATCACCCGCATAGATATTCATTGGAGAACTGATTGAAGTACCATGACCAATATCCATGGCTTCTCCTTCAGCCTTAGCACGATTTACATCTAATAAAACCATTTCTGAAAATAGACCGCTTTGCATTAAAGCAAATGCGCTAGAAGATCCAACAAATCCACAACCTACAACTGCGACTTTACGAAAATTAATACTCATATTTCATATATCCTTTCTGTTTTAAGATACGTTTCCATTATAGGCATTTCTTTTTAAAAATACACTTAATGTAATTCAAAAAAACATCTTACGCTTTTATTTTTCGCAAGATGTTTCATATATCAACTATTTTGTTGTTGCGTCTGTCAGGGTTGGATTAAAACTAGCATCTACATAATCTAATAGCGCTGACTTGGCAATATTACAGCAGTGGTCACCCATACGCTCTAATGTACCAAGAATATCACAGTAGATTGAAGCAGCCACAGAAGATTCACATTGGTTCTTAGACATACGTGTGAAATGCGCTTGACGTGCTACATACTCTGCCTTATCCATTTCTTCTTCTAATGCCATTAATTCTTCGTAGATAATCTTATCTTTTGTTCGGTATACTGCAATTGCCTTTGCGTACATTTCTTTAAACTTATCATACATACCGTTGATGTCAGCCATCGCAAAGGAGGTTAGTTCACTACGGTCTTCTTGAACCATCTTATAAAACTCAGAGAGGTTCATAGATAAGTCTCCTAAACGTTCTAAGTTCTTGATGATTTCTAGATCCCTACGAATATCCGCTTGATCAATAGCTGTTAAATTGGAATTTGCGGAAACCTGAACCAAGAACTCTGTAATCTTACGATCCAAAGAGTTGATCATAGACTCAGATTGCTTTAGGTTCTCAAAATCTTCATCCGTACCAGGCTTATTTAGGAAAGTACGAGAATCAGAGACATCTTCACTAACAACATCCGCTAACTTGAAGATCGCATCTCTAGCTGCAGAAATCGCAACTGCAGGAAGTTCAGTACTAGCAAGATGAGCATCCAACTCATCGATATTAATTTCAATCTTCTTAGGTTCTTCACCACGAACAATCAAACGAATTAGTGCTGTAAATTGGCGAAGTAGTGGGAAGAATACGATGGTTGCACTTGTGTTAAAGACGATATGTGCTACCGCTATCTGCATCATTCCACCAATATGTAACTCTGCACAAATCCATTGAATAAAGTTTGCGTATGGCACCAAGAATATCATACCAATGGTAGTACCAATAATATTGAACAGGATATGGATACCAGCCGTTCTCTTAGCAGCTGTAGAACCACCAATTGAAGCTAAGATACCCGTAACAGTTGTACCAATATTAGCACCAAATACGAATGGTAATACTGCGCTAAATGTTAATGCACCAGCTTCATACATCTTCTGTACGACACCAATTGTCGCAGCTGATGCTTGTACTGCACCAGTCATGATTGTACCAGCAAGTAGTGATAAGAATGGATTTTTGGACATAGCTTCCGCAAAGGACATAAATGCAGGCACATCTTTAATTGCCGCAAGTTCATCACCCATCGAATTCAAACCAAAGAAAATCAAACCAAAACCAAGAATGATATAACCAGTACTCTTAATTTTCTGTTTCTTACCAAAGCAGATAATCATTGCACCGACGAATACAAAGTATAAAACAAACTTATTAATATCCAGGGAAATCAATAATGATGTTACTGTTGTACCAATATTGGCACCCATGACAATACCTGCAGCCTGTTCCAAATTCATAAGACCTGCACGAACCAAGCCAATCGTAATTGCGGTTGAAGCTGAGCTGGACTGCATGACGATTGTAATCGCAATACCAATCAAAAAAGCACTGAATGGATTGGTTGTATATTTATCAATATAATCTCTCAATTTATCACCAGCAACAGCTTTTAAGCCATCGCCCATGAAATTGATACCAATCAAGAATAGACCAAAGCCACCTAGGATAATATCCCATCTAATGGATGTAAGTTCCATCATTCCTCCTGTGGATCATTAGACCCTTTAAAATCTCCCCATCTAAAACACACGGAAACAAATTCAATTTAAAATATTTTAGGCTAAAATTCAAGCATTTTTCACATTTAACTCTTCTAACCCATACACATTATTTTGACAATTTACAACCCTGTATATAATTTTTTATCTTCAACATATGATTGATAGAATTTAATACTCTCCGTTTATCTATACTCCATAATGGCGCAATCAACTCATCCGCATTTCCATCTCCTGTTAAGCGATGGATTACAATATGTTCATCTAAATGTGCAATACACTCTGTCACAAGTTCTACGTACTCATCCATCTCTAAAACATGATATTGAGATGGATTCAATAAATATTGCATCCCTAATCTTGTATTTTTTAAATAATGTAATAACTGTAACTTCACACCATCAATTGCACATGCATTTAAATGTTGTATCGTTTCTAACAACATCTTTTGATCTTCCCCAGGAAGGCCAATAATGATATGCACAATCACACTGATATTAATTGCCTTTAGATCCTTAACCGCTTTATCAAACACTTCAAGTGGATAACCACGGTTCATCCATTTGGCAGTACTCTCATGAATCGTTTGTAAACCAAGTTCTATCCAAATAAACTTATTTGGATAATTCTCTTTTAATTCTTTTAAAAGTGAGATAACATCTTCTCCTAAACAATCAGGTCTAGTCGCAATAGAAATGCCCGCAAATAAATCATCTTGTAAGGCTGCGGTAAAGATTTTCCGTAGCTTTACGATAGATGCGTAGGTATTTGTAAAGGATTGAAAATATGCGATATAGTCACCCTTAGGAATTTCTTGGTGATTATAAATCAGTTCTTCTCTGCTTAAACGTTTCCCTTCATAGGAAATTGCAAAATCCCCAGAACCACCTTCACCACAGAAGATACAACCTCCAACAGCGACCTTGCCATCGCGATTTGGACAAGTCATACCTGTTTCAAGTGCTACTTTGTAAAGTTTACGTCCGAAGGTATCTTTGAGATATTGTGGAAATGAATAATACAGTTGTTTCATATCTCTATTTTATGATGAAATGCAAAAGAAAAGAAGATACATCACATATCTTCTCTTACAAATCGAATTTTCATGCCACCCTTAATAAGTTTTAAGATAGACAAGTCCTTAGGTGATACATGACCAATAACATTCACACGATTATCTGCTGGAAGTGCGCTACGGACAATCTGTACTTCTCCTGCATAACGCAGGTAAGCATCATTATCCATGGTGATTGCGCCAATTTCACGTGTCGTTGTGTTGTTTGGTGCGATGTGTTCATCTGCCTTCTTTAATAAGCGTGCTTCTTCTACACGAATAATCCAAGAAGGACTATCGATACGACAAGTTACTTCCTTATCATAGAAATGTTCCGCATGTTTTAAAGTGGCTGGAATATCAATTACCCCTGTATCGCAATACGATTGAATGCGCTGTATCTCATATGCACTGATTCCAGGATCTCCTACAAATACTTGATCTACATGATACTTTAACGTTAGCTCCATAAACGCTGCGTATGGAGAAATATGGCGATGATGTTCCAGAGTTGGTAAACCCTCAAAGATAGGTCCACGCTTTAATACATCCCCTGGGATGAAGGCAATCACGTGGATACCTGCAGCCTGTAATGACTGTGTAATCTTTAAGAAGTACTCGTCATCTAGCCCTGTTTCACTACGTGGATAGTAGTTATGCATGGCAAGGATTTCTTTTCCTTCACGCACCAAGTCTTCTACTTCATCCACACGAATGGTGGATGCGTTTAGTACAATTGGCATCTCTTTTGCTAACGCTAGCATCTCCGCATGGTCAAAACCATAATCCAAGCGCAATGCATATACATCTAGTAACTTTGCGATTTCTCGTACAGAGGAGACCTGAAATAACTCTAATGATTTTGTAGATACATCCGCCACAATACGGAAACCCTCTTCATTTAACCAAGCACACATTGCATGCATGTCTTTTGTATATGTATCACTAAACTCTTCTGCGATGTGTAATGACACAAATACAAGTGGATGATTCTTTCCTACGCCTTGCAAGTATGACTTTTGTTTTTCAAATGTACTTAAAAATACAGAATATCCTAATGAATTTGCCATTTTATTTCTCCATGATTGCTTCACGGACATGACCACAAGCTTTTTCTAAACGAATCAATGCGTCTTCGTAAGAACAATTTGCCAGAATCATCGTGATAGCCACCTTACATGAACCTTTTGCTGTATCTATCGTAGCACGTGCTACAGAGCGTTCAACCCCCGTAGCTTCCATAACAATATTTTCTGCGCGATTGCGTAGTTTCTCATTTGTCTGCATTACGTCAACCATAAGGTTTTGATAAGCTTTTCCAAGACCTACCATCGTTGCAGTAGAAATCATATTAAGAATCATCTTTTCAGCTGTACCAGACTTCAAACGTGTAGAACCTGTTAATACTTCAGCCCCTACCGGAACATCCACCGCAATTTCGGCAACTTCACCAATCTTAGAATGATATGTATTTGAGATTGCGGCCGTATGACAACCTAGCTCTTGGGCATAAGAAAGTCCACCCAAAACATATGGCGTACGACCACTCGCTGCTAAACCAATAACGACATCTCTTTCATTTAAACCAATTTGAATTAAATCTTGTTTAGCAAGCTCTGTGGAATCTTCCGATCCCTCACGTGCTTTGATAAAAGCACCTTCACCACCCGCAATCAAACCAACAACAACATCTGGGGATACACCAAATGTTGGAGGACATTCTGCCGCATCAAGCACGCCTAATCTTCCACTTGTTCCTGCACCCATATAGATGATTCTGCCACCTTTACTGATTGCCTCAATACAATACTGAATTATCTTTGCAATATTAGGAAGATGTGGTTGAATCGAAGAAGCAATTAACGCATCTTCACGGTTCATCTCTGTAATGATTTCAAGTGAACTCATCTGATCCAAATTCATCGTATTTTCATTGCGGTGTTCTGTAGCGATTGTTTGAAGATTAATTGTCATATGCGTACGCCTCCTATGATATGTTCTAGTATATAAATCTATATTCATATTATAGGAAGAATGATAACAAAATTTCAATATTGATACTTTTTTTCGAAATAATATTTCTGTTTTTGGGATAATATGCTATTGTTTCTATAGGAGAATACAGCCATGAAAAATGCACTTATTCGATTACGTGAACATTACCACGAGTTAGCCGGTGCAGAAAGAACTGTCGCGGAATATATTCTTAAAAACCCTGAAACCGCAAGTACACTTTCTGTGCAGGAATTAGCACATAAAAGTTTTTCATCCCCATCTGCGGTTGTTAGAATGTGTCATCGTATCAACTTTGATGGATACAAAGATTTCAAACGCAGCTTGACTATTGAATTAGCACTCCACGCAAAAACTGGCGAACAGATGTATAACGAAGAAATCAAAAGAACCGATAATATCACAGATATCATTCGTAAGGTAACAGCCAAAAATGCAAAATCTTTAGATGAAACCGAAAAGTTAATGGATGTCGAAACATTGCGCGAATGCGTAAAAATCATGAATGACGCAAGAAATATTATCCTTGTTGGAATGGGTGCTTCCCTAGTTACTCTACGTGATTTATATCTGAAGTTACTACGTATCTCAAAGCCATGTACCATTAATGAAGACTGGCATTCACAGCTTCTTAGCTGTAAGAACAGTACTGCAGAAGATGTAGCGATTGTTTGTTCCTACTCTGGTAATACCACCGAAGTTATTACATGCATGAATGCTCTGAAGGAAAACCTAACTCCAATCATCGCAATTACACGTTGTGTTGATACACCAGTTTCTAAGCTGGCGGATCATAAATTATATACAACCGAGAATGAATCCCTTTTGCGTACAGCCGCAATGTCATCTCGTATCTCTCAGTTAAACATTATTGATATTCTCTATACTGCACTCGGCACGATGAATTACGATGAAACGATTAAAGTATTACATCGTACTTACATTGAAAAACCAAAGAACTAAAAAAGCGGAGACCCCGCTTTTTAATATTGTTGTAATAAACCTTTTAGAGTACTTGCGAATTTCTCACGATCAACACCAAGCATTACCATAGTTTCACGTGTCTTAAACTTTGTATCACTCCATATGTCTGTAACCGTCTTACCAAAACATAAGCGACTCTGTGTTTCCACATAGACACCTGCTTTTTGTCCTGTAAAGATTTCAGGATACTGCAAGTAAATTAATGGACATGCATCATGAATACAGAGTATCTCACGCTTGTAGTTTTTGATATAAAAATTTAGATTGGATTGTACAACATCCACAAAGAATTTGCTGATCTTCGTATTAAAATCACGAATATCCTGAATATCTTTACCATCTAGGTAGGCATCAACTGTTACATCTAAACCAAACATAACAACCGGAATACCACTTTGCATAACTGTTTCTGCAGAATGAGGATCTGCATAGATATTAAACTCAGCTGCCATTGTTGCATTACCTCCAACAGCTGCACCACCCATAATGAGAATTCTTTCAATCATATCCTTCAAATCAGGATGAGAGATAATTGCATTTGCGATATTTGTCAAAGGTCCTACCGCAACAATCTGTAGTTTGCCACCTTCTTTTTTCGCAGCCTCATAGATTGCATCCCATGCATGCATTGTTTCCTTTACAGCTGAAGAATCTGGAATCACAACACCACCAAGTCCATCTTTACCATGTACTTCGGAAGCATCATCTAATTCTACGCACATTGGTTTAATTGCGCCTGGATATACTTTAATATCTTCTCTACCTGCATAGGCAAGTACATTACGACAGTTTTTAAATGTCTTGGCATGTTCTACGTTTCCAGCAACTGAGGAAATACCACGAATTGCAAGTTTATCTAACTTGAGCGCACAAAGGAGTGCAACCGCATCATCAACACCAGTATCAGTATCAATCCAAATTGGAATTAAATCTGTCATGCGATATCCACCTTTCTGCCCTCGTATGTCTTACATACTTCCACTAGTAAATCAACAAATTTATCACGGTCAACACCGAGCACAGCAGTAACATTATTCGGATTTCCACTAGATTGGTGCCAATCTGCGATAGTCGCACCACGTGTGTAGTGACCCTCAGTGTCGACTTCAACATACATCTCTTGTGTTGTAAAGATTTCAGGCTTCATTAATACTGCCACAGCACATGGATCATGTAATGGCGAACCATTCCAACCAAGTTCTGCGTGATGCTTGAAGAAGAAATCTAACCAATCCGCAACGATACCAGATACCTGGTTTCCAATTTCACGGATTCTCTTTTCATCCTGTGGATAAACGATAGCCTTCTCTGTTACATCAAGACCACACATTGTTAGTGGGATACCTGATGTAAATACGATTTGTGCAGCTTCTGGATCTTCAAAGATATTGAATTCAGCAGCCGGGGTCCAGTTACCGTTTCTAAGTCCACCACCCATGATGGAAATTCTTCCAATCTTGGATTTTAATTCTGGATGAGTTAGTAATAACGCTGCTACGTTTGTTTGTGGACCGGTAGCGATAATCGTTACCGGTTCTTCACTTTCTCTTAACACTTTCGCCATCAAATCCACAGAGGATAATTCTGATAACTGCATGCATGGTTCAGGTAGTGCAGGACCATCCAAGCCAGATTCACCATGGAAATTTCCAGCAGTAATTAATGGGGATAATAATGGTAACTCTCTCCCTTTCGCAATTGGCGCATCAATCCCTAGTAAAGTACAAATACGCATTGCGTTATATGTTGTTTTAGATAGTGTTTGATTACCTGCCACACTTGTCACTGCTTTGATATCAAAGGCAGGATTTGCCTTAGCAAATACCCAAGCAATCGCATCATCGTGACCTGGATCACCATCTAAGATGACTGGTATTTTCTTGATTTCACTCATGCGTTCACCTTCTCTGCATTTTCACGACGTGCACGCTTTGCACGACTTGCCGCAATCAGAGCGAATACAACTAAACCGATAATCGTTACCAAATATGGAATTGGTGAAACAAGGTTGGAATCAACACCTGTCGCAGATAACTTGATACCAAATGCCTGTGCAAATCCAAAGATAAGCGCTGCTAGCATGCATCCTAAAGGCTCACCAGCACCCATTGCCTGTGCAGCAAGTGCAATAAATCCACGTCCAGCAACCATGTCGAGGGACCAACCCATCGCATAGTACATAGACATAAACGCACCACCCATACCGCAGAGTACACCGGCGATAACCATTGTAATGTACTTCACGCGGATAACACTTACACCAACGGAAGAAGCCGCATGAGAGTTTTCACCAACAGAGCGGATATTTAATCCTAGTGGTGTATGGTATAGCAATACCCATGTTAAGAACACACAGATAAATGCAAAGTATGTTAATAAACTATGTCCGGATAATACCTGTCCAATCACAGGGATCTTATCGATGAGTGGAATTGTAATACTTGGAATCTGTAACTTCTGTGTAATCAAAGAAGTTGTAGAAGTAAGTTGTGATCCCTGGGTAATTCCTGTAATTACCTTAACTAAGAAGATTGTTCCACCAGATCCAATCATATTGACTGCAGTACCAGTTAAGATAATGTTTGTCTTTAGATTGAATGCAAAGAATCCCATCAGTAAGCTAACGATAATACCTACAGCAATTGCCACAAGTAAACCAACAAACCAATTTCCAGAATAGTAAGCAAATAAGGAACCAAACAACGCGGAAATCATCATAGTACCTTCAAGACCGATGTTAGAAACACCCGCTTTTTCACAGATAACAGCAGCCATGGTCGCAAATAAGATTGGAGCTGTAATACGGAAAATTGCGAAGAAGAATTCTGGTGTCATAATTAGTGAAAACATCTTACTTCACGCTCCCTTCTACAATCGCTCCAACTTGTTTTTCGCGCAACTCCTCTTCAGCACTCTTAACGACAAGTCTTTGACGATACTTGGATAAGAATTGATCGGCCGCAAAGAACAAGAAGATAATCGCTTGAATAATATCAATCAACTGTGCAGGAACTGCAGCGTAGGTTGACATTAAAGTACATCCTTTTTCAAGATATGCCATAAAGAATGCGGCGAGCGGAACAAATGCTGGGTTATTACCAGCCAAAATCGCTACGGTAATACCCGTCCAACCATACCCCGGTTGCGCTAACCAGTCGAAGTATTGGTTTCTTCCTAGCATTTCGATGCCTCCACCCATACCTGCTAGTAATCCACCGATCACTTGCGAAAGGATGATGATCATTACAACGTTCATACCAGAGTACATAGAGAACTTCTGGTTGATACCAATCATACGGATTGCATATCCCCAACGTGTACGATACATAAATAGTGCAATAATAATTGTCATTACAATTGCGATAGCGAAACCAATAGATAGCTTAGAACCATTATCAATTAACTGAGGTAGTGCAGCGTTTGCCTGGAAGTTACTTGTCTGAACTGTACCCTTTGTCTTATCAGCGATAAACGCATTCATCATAAACTTGATAACGTACATGATGACATAGTTTAACATTAAGGAGTTTACCATTTCACTGACATTTAACTTTGCCTTTAATACTGCAGGAATTAACATCATCACACCTGTAACGACTGCACCTGCAAGAATGGCAACGATTGGTAGTAATGCACCCGGTAATGGAACATATACTGCAACTAAAGAAGTCACAAACGCACCAAGTAAGATACCACCCTCAGAGCCAAGGTTAAATTGGTTTGCCGAGAACATCACACAAGTTGCTAGACCCGTAAAGATAATAGGAATCATGCTTGCAAGTACATCTGTAAAACCCTTTACACTAAACGTACCATTTGCACGGAATATCGGTTGAATCAACATTGCCTTCAAAGAACTTAATGTCGCAAGTAGTCTTGCACCAAAACTATCTCCCTTTGAACTAATAAAGATTAGGATTGCCGCAACTAGTAACGCAATACCGATAGCCATTGCGCCACGTACAATACTAAATATCAAACTTCTTTTCTTATTCATGACAAACCCTCGCAATCTCTTCTGCTGTTTGTTTCTTAATACCCAACATGTATTGACCCATGATTTCGTCATTTAACTGACTCGTATCTTCAAAGTACGCAACAATCTGACCACCATACATGACGATTAAACTATCAGATAATTCCATAACTTCATTTAAGTCTGCAGATACTAATAACACACCAATTCCAGAACGTGATAATTCTACTAGCTTTTTACGGATAAATTCCGTCGCACCAACATCGATACCACGCGTTGGTTGATCAGCGATAATCAAATCTGGCTGATTGGAGAATTCACGTGCAACAACAACCTTCTGAATATTACCACCAGATAACATCCCAACCTTCTGGTCGCGGCTCTTGCACAATACTTTATATTCTTTAATGAGGGCATCCGTCTCTTCATGCATGTTTTTCATGTTAAACATCAAACCCTTGTTCATCTTCTTAGAATCTGCACGGTCAGAGATAATATTTTCTTCAATTGACGCATTTGCGGCAATACCAAATAACATACGATCTTCTGGTACTAATGAGATATGTTTCTCACGTAATTGGCGTTGGTTTAAACCTATGATATTATCACCCTTCATTGTGATAGTTCCCTCATTTGGTTTATTTAAACCAAACAACATATCGACAAGTTCCTTTTGACCATTACCTTCAACACCCGCAATACCAAGAATTTCTCCTTTACGAACGGATAGAGATACGCCATTGAGCATCTTCTTGCCCCAGTCATTGACATAATGTAGGTCTCTGACTCTTAGGATTTCTTCTGTTGGTTTTGCGGCATCCTTTTGAACCTGTAAGACAACATCACGTCCTACCATCAAGCGAGAAATCTTCTCGGGTGTAACATCCTTTGTCTCATAGACACCCATAAATTTACCACCACGTAAGATACTTAAACGATCAGTAATCTCCATGATTTCGTTTAACTTATGAGAGATAAAGATTAATGTATAACCCTGTTCTTTTAGATGCTTTAACTCCTTAAATAGTTCTGTTGTTTCTTGGGTAGTTAAAACAGCAGTAGGCTCATCTAAAATCAAAATCTTAGCACCACGTACTAATGCCTTTAAGATTTCTACTTTCTGCTTCATTCCAACCGGAATATCGACAACACGCGCATTTGGGTCTACTGCCAAGTTAAACTTCTTGGAGTATTCCTCAGTAATCTTGATTGCCTTTTGACGATCGATGAAAATACCGTTCTTCTTTGGAGTCATACCCAATACGATATTTTCAGCGACAGTTAAACTTGGCACCAACATAAAATGTTGGTGAACCATTCCGATACCCTTTGAAATCGCTACATTCGGTGATGATAAATGTACCTTTTCGCCATTGACGTAAATCTCACCTTCTGTAGGTTGCTCTAAACCAAACAACATCTTCATCAGTGTTGATTTACCAGCACCATTTTCTCCCATCAGCGCATGAATTTCGCCTTTGCGTACATTCAAGTCAACATCCTGGTTTGCCACGACACCATTAGGATAAATCTTGCGAATGCCTTTCATTTGAATGACATATTCTTCGTTCATATCTCTTACCTCATTCCATTTTATATACAGGTGATCTTTTTAAAATGAAAATCCAGTTCCAACCACCATCCCAAGTTATTTTCAAAACTATTGAAAACTACACTTTTCGGCAGCTGAAACTGGATTCATAATCACCAAAGATACTAATCAGATATATTGTTTTTTCGTGGTTGAATGAAACTTTTAAATTTCTACGTAAAACAATTTATGAATCTTTTGTATCGCTACGATTAAGGACGTACCTTTTCACGTAATGTTTCTAAATCTTTAGATGTATTTCCTAATGCTGTAGGAACTTCAACCTTACCGTCTAAGATAGCCTGAATAGCTTCGTTAACCTTGTCCTTAGTTGCTTGAGAAGCATACTTGGCAAAGTTCTTGTCAGTTACTACACCAACGCCATTTTCCTTCAAGCCTAAAGTAACTTCTGTTCCCCAGTGTTCTCTACCTGCATCCCATTCATCAAATACCCAAATGAGAGAGTTACCAACATTCTTTAAACCAGATGTTAATGTGATCGCTGCTAAGTCAGGAGAGAAAGTAGATTCCTGGTCTGAGTCAACACCGATAAACCATGCAGTATTCTTTTCAAGAGCTGCTTCAGCTGCACCATTACCAGCATTACCAGCAACACCCCAGATAATATCAGCCTTGTTATCGCTAATCATGGATAAACCATATTCCTTAGCAATCGCTGTATCTACATAGTCATTTGTATAACGTGTATCAACCTTGATTTCTGGATCAACGTTCTGAGCACCTGTAATATAGCCATATAAGAAGTCATTGATAACTGGGCTATCAATACCACCAACGAAACCAATTACCTTTTCAGGATTAATACGTTCAACAGATGTATCTGTTGTCATGCTTGCAGCTAATGTACCAATGATATAACCTAACTCATTCTGCTTGTATGTTAAGTTGAGGACATTCTTATTTTCGCCAGCATAAGTATTGTCATCAAAGATTGCATACTTCTGATCTGGATACTTTGTAGCAACTTCCTTTAAGAAGTCAGGCATCTGATATGTTCCACAGATAATTAAGTCATATTCTCCCAAATCAGATACTTCATACAATGTCTGTAGCCATCTTGGCTTATCAGCGTCTGTACCACCCATTTCAATTGTCTTTAATGTGATACGACCATCTTTTTCAAGAGTCTGTAAACCAGCTGCTGCTGAGTCAAAGAATGACTTATCACCCAAGTTACCATTAACTAGGTATGCTACGTTGTAAGTCTTTCCGTGTGTCTCTGTTGCGTTGGAACCCTGCTTTTCAGATCCCTTAGGGCCACAACCAACGAGCGGTGTTAACAACAATGCAACCATTGCTGCCTTTAATAGATTTTTCATGTATTTTCCTCCCAAAATCTTTTCAAATCACTAGTCATCTCTTAAAATAAAATAGTGAAAGCGATTTCATGTAAACTCATTTTATTATTGGGTTTTAAATAAGTCAACAAGTACATATCACCAGAAAGGACAAAAATTATGTTGAATCATATACCTAAAATTAATCTTCACTTACATCTAGACGGGTCATTCCGCATGGATACAATATGGAAACTTGCTCATGAACAAAATGTACAAATGCCTGCAGATACAATCGAAGGCTATGAAGCCTTTATTCGTAAGTGCGCAAATGCCAAAGATGTAAATGAATATCTTAAGATGTTCGATACTCCTTTGAAATGCATGCAAGATAAAGCTTCTATTACTCGTATTACAGAAGAGTTAATCGAAGACCTAGCAAATCAAGGCTATATCTATGCAGAGATTCGTTTTGCTCCACAGCTCCACACACAAAAAGGTTTAACCCAAGCCGACGCAACAGAGGCTGTATTAGAAGGCAGAAACAACGCCCTCAAAAAATATCCTAATCTTCGCATTGGTATCCTTACATGCATGATGTGCATAGGTGTTGATACACTAAACCAAAAAGAAAATATGGAAACAGTAGAAGTATGCAAGCAATACCTTGGTAGAGGCGTTGTCGGAATTGACCTTGCAGGTGCGGAAGGATTTGTACCTCTATCTAACTTTGGCCCATTATTCGCAAAGGCGAAAGAATACGGTCTACCTATGACTTGTCATGCAGGTGATAGCCAAGGCCCAGATACCGTTAAAGACGCAATGGACTTTGGTGTAACACGTATCGGTCATGGCCACCACGTATACTTTGACCAAGAACTTGTAGAGCGCGCAAAAGAAAATAAAATACTCTTTGAAATCTGTCCAACATCTAATGTACAATGTCAAACCGTACCATCGTACGCCAAGCACCCAATGAAACCTCTATATGATCAAGGGGTACTCGTTTCTGTTAACACAGACAACGATACATTTGCAGGTGTACATATTACCGATGAGTATGCCCACTGCATCAACGATATGGGATTTACTGTTGATGATATTTTCCAAATGAATATCAACGCTGCAAATGCCGCATTTGTTACAGAAGAAGAAAGAAAAGAATTACTGCATATCTTAGAAACAGCCAGAAAGGAATATGCACCATGCTAGAAGCACATATTCAATTAGACAAAAGCGTAAACGCAAAGTATGCAATCATGCCTGGAGATCCAGCCCGCATCGATCGCATCATACCATTCCTCGAAGATGTGAAAGAACTCGCGTATAACCGAGAATTCAGAAGTATATCCGGTTACTATAAAGGTGTAAAGGTTATTGCCATCTCTACTGGTATCGGTGGTTCCTCTGCTGCCATCGCCATTGAAGAGTTAAAACACATTGGCGTAGACACAATGATACGTATCGGTTCCTGTGGTGCCCTTCAAACAAATATCCAACTTGGAGATCTTATCTTCGCCATTGGCGCAGTACGTGATGAAGGCACATCCAAAGCATACGCAGATATTCGTTATCCAGCAGTTGCGGATACAGAATTCTTACTCAAATGTATCGAAACCGCAAAAGAAAATCATTGGAACTATCATACAGGAATCGTTCACAGCCACGAAAGCTTCTACATTGATACAAACGCAGAAGAAGAAAAGAAATGGTCAGCCATGGGTGTTCTTGGTGCAGATATGGAAACAGCCGCCCTATTTACAGTAGGTCGTTTACGCAACATTCGCACAATGTCCATTCTCAATAATGTCGTCCTCTATGGTCAAGATACTGCAGATGCGATTGGTGATTACGCAGATCAAACAACCAAAACGATGGAAGGTGAACGCAGAGAAATCCTTACAGCACTGGAAGCCATCTATAAGTTAGAAAAAAATGTCTGAATTTTTATTTCAGACATTTTTCATACTCTCTACTACTTGTTCTAATGTAGGAATACTTTTAGCAGCACCTTCTTTGGTAACGGTAATACTACTTGCCTTTGCGGCAATGCGCAATGCATTACCTACCGTTTCACCACGTAAGATACTTGCTAGATAGAAACCTGTGAAGGTATCACCAGCAGCCGTTGTATCAACAGCCTCTACACGATATGCATCTTGATGAATCACCCTGTCGCCAGAAATATAGTAAGAACCCTGACTTCCCACCGTTAAAATAATTTCCTTACTTGGATAAGCCTTCTGTAAACCTGCAATCACATCTTCTACCTGATCAGATGAAACATTCGCAAGTCCCTTACCTTCTACTTCATTCACCACAAAGATATCAATTAAATCTAGAGGATAGCCAAAAATCTTTTCATCCATCGGTGCAGTATTGAAGGCAATACGCAAACCCTTCTCATGTGCCTTTGTGATTAAGTATGTTAAAGAAGATATTTCATTTTGAATCAGTAATAAATCCCCCTTTTCAAAATGTGTTAATACTTCATCAATCTGCGCTTCATCAATCAACTGATTCGCACCACCGTAGAGGATAATACAGTTTTCACTATGACTTACCTGAATAATTGCATGCCCAGTCGCAGTTTCTTCATCCTTCTTTAGATAATCAACCTTTACACCATACTCTTGTAAGTAATCGATAAATGGTTGACCATCAAACCCAACACGTCCAGCATGGTATACATCTAAACCTGATTTTGCTAATGCAATAGATTGGTTTAAACCCTTCCCTCCAAAGCCTCTACTATAGGACAAAGAAGATGTCGTCTCCTTTGGCATCACAAAATGATCCATCTGATACACATGATCAAAATTCAATGATCCAAAACTTAAAACTTTCATATGTAACCTCTCTTGTCGTAAATCTTATAAATTTAATATGACATACTTCTAAGATTTATCCAAATAAAATCTCTAGCAAATCTTCCTATCTGTATAATTTTTTTCAAAAACCAGATAATATTTCTGTTCATTTCGTGCTCAATCGTATAGATTATTAGTATGAATATGCAAAACAAGCACTATAAAGCAGTCATGGATGAAGTAGAACGCTTAGAAAAAACAGGAAGATATAGTTTGGTAAAGAACTTTATTCAGCACGGAAAGACAACTGTATATGCACATTGTATCGATGTCGCACTTACAGCTTGTGAGTTAGCTGAAACTCACAATTTTGATGTAAACTATTCCGCAATGATTACTGGTGCTTTATTACATGATTATTTCTTGTATGATTGGCATATTCCACAGAAACACTTCGGATTACATGGATTTACACATCCGTATACTGCAGCCAACAATGCTAAGGATGATTATCATATCGGTCCTATCGAGGAAGATATTATTATTCATCACATGTTTCCACTAACGATGTATCCACCACAATCGAAAGAAGCTTGGGTTGTATGTTGGGCTGATAAGCTATGTGCAGCACGAGAAACAGTCACAAATCGTCTTGTATTCTTAAAAAAAGCCTTTCAGCGCTAGGCTTTACAAAAATTCATCAAAAAAGCAAAAAACATCTTGCAATGAAAAAATGACCATGGTAATATAGTAAAGCGCTGAACGGTTAGTCAGTATGCACTTGGCAATAGTTGAGGAAATACTCAAGAGGCCGAAGAGGTGCCCCTGCTAAGGGCATAGGTCGGGAAACCGGCGCGAGGGTTCAAATCCCTCTTTCCTCGCCATACATTGGTCCCGTGGAGTAGTGGTTTATCTCGTCTCCCTGTCACGGAGAAGATCGCGAGTTCGAATCTCGTCGGGACCGCCATTACGCGAGTGTAGTTCAATGGTAGAACGCCACCTTGCCAAGGTGGACACGGCGGTTCAATTCCGCTCACTCGCTCCATTAAAAATAAAACCGCTTAAATAGCGGTTTTTCTTATGTTCTGGTCAACTTTTATTTATTTTTTGCTTGGTCAATAGCATCTTGCATTGCATTTCGGATTACTTCAGCTTGGCTTATTCCGAGTTTTTGGCACGCTTCGCGAAATGACAAAACAAATTCATTTTTGTACGTGGCAGATACTCTCATCATGTTTTCTGCTCGCCACTTTGCATTATATTCTTTCTGATTAAAATCGCCGTTACTTGTTTTTGGCATATTATTGATCCTTTCTATTTCTGAGAAGCAAAACCGTTACAACACTTGCAGTAAAAATATCAACTATGACATAAATTATCATACTTGATATTTTATGAAAAACAACCCATAATTCAACTAAGGAGAGGGGCTTTCGCCCCTAGCTGTTATCACTTGGTCAGCCACCATGTGATAAGTCCGGCAATTACTCCTGATAGGACACCGACGAGGAAATCACGTGCAAGGCGTTTCAACTCATCGGTTTTTATTTTTTTAAGATCTACTTCAGATACTATATAATTAATTCAGAGGAAATTATGGAGTACGATATCTTTTATTACGAAAATGATATATCAACAATCAAGAATAACCCAAGAATCATTCTAAGCAATCCTTCTGTTTTACATGTACTTTCAGATATCATTAATCAAACCCCAAATAGTATTGATATCAATCAATACTCAAAGAATGAAATCACAAACAGTTTATTAATGATTGATGCAATTAAACTTTGCAATAATAAACTGTCTTTAAACATCCCTATTTTTATCGAAAGGGATTTACCTATATTAAAGAAATATATTTTACTTGCCAGCAATAAAATTTACCATTCAATAATGCAGCAGACTGATAACTTGATTAAAACCATCCATCAAATCCAAAATGGTTTCTCGGACCAAGTTAATCTCTATCACATGTTATGTGGATATGTTTTTGATGGAACAATATTTGATGAACTTGTAAAACATAACTTAATTACAACTCACAAAATTCATCCGGATTGCTCAGATTATCTCATCATTATGTATGAGAAGAGTAATTCTTTAAACACATATAGCAATAAACTATTATGTTCTTATAATCGCCTTAAAACACATTACGGGGTATTTAGTTCTTTTGGCGATTGTGATGGAAACCGAAATGATTTCTATCGTCAATTCATGTTACAGAATACTCATCAGTCGGATAAAATCATAAAATACTCGCCTGACGAATTGGGCTTAGCATTTCATTCCTTAATTTTCGGAAATAAAATATCGGAAAATCTTATTTCAATCTTCAATCAAAAGGGCTATACAAAAAATGGAATAATAAATATTCCAGTTTATTACTCTGATGATTTTAAAGTCGGTGATGAAATTTCCAAAATTGTTATTGACGCATGTTCGCAAATCCTAATTGAATGCCTTAATCTGTTAAGCAGAGAACAAAATTTATTATCAATTCAACACAATGTAGATATTCGTGATATCGCGAATGAAATTTATCATTTGATTTTCGGTACAGTAAATGAATTGTTAGTTCAACATAATATCGTTGCACAACCAGAGTACCATCCAGATGAAGGTAGATACTTAAAATCCTATGAAATATAGTTTATAGGATTTTTCATTATTGTCGCATCATCCTTTTTCATTGTGTTCACTATATGAAATTTTCATATTTGTTACAAAAATAATTGTTTCATAACTTGTTTTAACGCATAATCAATATCGTAGGGGAGATTGAACTATGTTTACAAAACTTACTAAGGCTGAAAAAGACTGGATCTTATATGATGTCGGTAACTCTGCCTTCATATTATTGGTATCAACAGTTATGCCGCTATACTTTAATAGTTTAGCGGAGAAAGACGGACTATCATCTGTTAGTTATCTAGCATATTGGGGATATGCCGCATCAGCCGCAACACTATGTGTCGCCTTCTTAGGCCCAGTGATTGGTACAATTACAGATTTCAAAGGATTTAAGAAACCTATCTTCTTCGCATCTGTACTTGTCGGATCACTTCTATGCTTTATGATGGGATTTATCTCACATTGGTTGATGTTCCTAATATTCTTCATTCTCGCAAAAGCCGTATATTCTTCCAGTATCATCTTCTATGATTCTATGTTAGGAGATATCACAACAGAAGAACGTCTCGATAGCGTATCCTCATTAGGATATGCATGGGGATATATCGGATCCTGTATTCCTTTTGTATTATCACTTGCAGTGATTCTTGGTGGTAAAAAGATTGGAATTTCAGGAAGTCTAGCAATGACAATTGCCTTTACAATTACAGCTATTTGGTGGTTTGTATTCTCATTACCTTTATTAAAGACGTATAAACAAACACATTATATCGAAAATACAAAGAATGCTATTGCAGAGAGTTTTAAACGCCTAGGAAATACGCTCAAAAATGCAACTAAACACAAGAAAATCTTCTTATTCTTAATCTCATTCTTCTTCTATATCGATGGTGTTTATACAATTATTGATTTAGCGACTGCGTACGGAACAGCGTTAGGCTTAGGTAGCACAAGTTTATTACTTGCATTACTACTAACACAGATTGTTGCTTTCCCTGCTGCTCTTACATTTGGTCGATTAGCACAGAAATTTGATACAACACGATTAATTCTACTTTGTATCTTTGCATATCTTGGTATCGCAATCTTTGCAATCTTCTTAGATACCCAAGTCGAATTCTGGATTCTTGCGGTATGTGTAGGATTATTCCAAGGTGGTATTCAAGCTCTATCCCGTTCTTATTTCACGAAAATTATTCCAGCTGAACAGTCTGGTGAATACTTTGGATTGATGGATATCTGTGGCAAGGGTGCAGCTTTCTTAGGTACAGCGTGTGTTTCGCTTGTATCGCAGTTAACTGGTTCAATTAGTGCTGGTGTTGGAAGTATCGCATTCTTCTTTATATTAGGTATCTTCTTCTTTATCAAAACAATTAAGACAAACTAAAAGCCCACGTGAGTGGACTTTTTTCATCAGTGACTAAATGCGTCAGGTAAATCATTTTCCAATAGAATTGTATCGGTAGGTAATGCATGCCGATAGATATGGGCAAACGCTTCTTTGACTGTCTTTACAACGATAACACGGTTCATATCAAACCCAACTTCTTCTAGACCTTCATAGATAGGCTTTGTTTGAATTTCACCAACAAGGATAACCTCATCTGCTTTACCCTTCATCTTACGACCAAATTCTTTATTTGCGTCATCTTGAATTGCGCCAAGATCAATCATACCTGGTGTTACAACATAACGTGTGTTTGGCATCATTGATAGTACTTCGAGTGCCATTGCAGATCCTACTGGGTTAGAGTTAAATGCATCATCGATAAAGCGATAGCCATTGATTGTCTTTAGTTCTAAGCGATGTTCTACTTGTTTCATTGTCTTAGCTGCACGTTGAATCGTTGACCATGGCACATTGAGATGTCTTGCGACACAGATTGCGGATAGAATATTGAGAATATTTAATTCGCCAAGAAGCTTTGTTTCGATACGTACACGTTCATCACGATGAACGACCGTAAAAGATGAACCCATACGTGTGTAAGTAATATCATCTGCGTAGTAATCTACATCTCTACTCTTTACTCCATAACTAACTGTCTTAACTGGATTCTTTAGGCGATAGTTACGGATAAAGTCATTATCATAGTTCATGACTCCAAGGCCATTCTTTGGTAACAGTTCCATCATCTGCATTTTTTCTTTGATGATATTCTCTTGAGAGCCAAATGTCGCTAGATGTTGAGGTCCTATCGAAGTTACAACACCAATCGATGGCTGTACAAACTTCATTAAGTAAGTAATTTCACCAACATGGTCAGCACCCATCTCGCATACAAATACTTTATGAATCGGTTTTAATAAAGTACGAATCGTAATTGTAATACCCATCGGTGTATTGTAAGAAGCTGGTGTCATTAATGTATTAAACTGTTCGCCAATCATTGCCTGCATGACATTCTTAGTGGATGTCTTACCATAGCTACCAGTAATACCAATCTTGATTAGATCTTTATCTTCGCGAAGAATTTTCTTTGCTTGTCCAATGAACCACTGTTTTACAAATGTTTCAATTGGTGAAGTAATCCATCCTACAAAGAAGATTAAAATCCATGGTAGAATGATTACTAGTGTAGATATGCATGCATACTGTGGTAAGAATTTATCATTAAGAAGTATCAAACCAATTTGTAATAGAGCCATGACAACGATTTGACGTTTTACACGACCAGTATATACAAGTGGCTTTATATACTTTTTATTTTTCTCTCGAATAACATTAATACCCGTAACAAGAAGTAGCAGTACTAGCCATACCCATGCAAAGATTTTAAATCCAGCAAAGTATGTTAATAATCCTGCAACAACGATATAGCAAAGCGTTGTAACGAGCATGTCCTGTATCATCTTTTTATTTCCAACAAGCCATTTACTATATCTGCCTATTTCATAGCGATTCTGTTGAAACATGTGTAATGCATGTTTTGTTGGTATCAACATTGCGACAATTGTCGCAACTGCAAGTATCCATCTTTCCATACTATGCCGTCTCCTTTAAGAATATATCCAGAACGCGATTAAAACGGTCTGCTTGATGCCAATATGCCCAGTGGTCATCACCCGCAAATATCGCTAGACCTGCATCCGGCATCATCTTCTCCATCTGTTGTCCCATCCATAATGGTGCAGCTGTATCTAAATCACCCCACACAAGTAATACCGGACACTTCACCAAAGGTAAAAGCTCCGTAACATCATCATTAACCACCTTTACAAAAGTAGGTCTCATAATACCTTGGGCATTACGATAATCTTCCGAACCAGCATTCTTTTGCAGTTCTTCAAGTTTCTTTGTCTGACCAGTTAACTTTAAAAACCATTTACCAGCCTTAAACATCTTGACGCGAATCTTACTTTCAAGGGATTGCTTTGGACGTATACCTGCAGCACCTGTCAGACACATCTTCTTTACATTCTCTGGGTTCTTTGCAGCGTAGCGAATCGCTACACGACAGCCAAAGGAATGTCCAATAAGAATAGGATTTTGAATTTTATTTACTGCAATGAAGTCTTCTAAGAATGCTTCATAATCAGGTACACCCCAGGCAACTGGTGGATTATCACTCTCACCAAAGCCAGGAAAATCAATCGCAAATACACGATAGCAATCTTTGTAGTGATCAAAGATTGCCTGCATCATTTCCTTATTTTGACCCCATCCATGCAGAAGGATCATATCTGGTCCTTCGCCTTCTGTGATATATGTCGTTTTTACACCGTAAATCTGTTCTGTTTTTTTCATATGTCTTTCTATTTTAATCGATATCGATGAATTTTTCACCCATTTATACAAGTTTATGTTTGATGATTTTCGTTTGTTTTCTTTGGCTTTTGTTTCCTAGCATCATGCCAGATTCTAAAGCATACACCTTCGGTGAGATTTTCTGCCACTACGCGGTAACCATATGTCGTCACTACACGGTGAACAATGGATAAACCTAAACCAAATTGGCCATCTGATCCCTTTTCATAGCGATGGAATAATGTACTCAAACGGTCTTTCGAAATATTCTTACCGTCATTGATTACACATAACTCATCTTCATGTAATGTCACCTTGATATAACTCTTGGCATAACGTAATGCATTATCAATCAGATTTTCCACTACGATACGCCAAGGTTCTTCTTCGCCATGGAAGAAAACCTCTTCATCCAACTCACAGATAAAACTAATTTCTGGACGAACAACCTTGAGCGATAGTAATGCTTTATCAATAATTTTATTCATGTTGAGATGATTTCCTTCCTCAACAGTATCCTTTAAATAATCCATCTTGTTGAGGATAATCAAACTCTTCACTTTCTTTTCCAAACGATTTGCATGTTCGATAATAACATCGACAGACTTTTCTAATGTTTCGTATGGATAAATACCATCTTTAATAGATTCTCCATATGACTTAATAGTTGCGATTGGTGTCTTTAAGTCATGCGAAATATTTTGAATCATTTCTTCTTTCTCACGATTTTGTTTCTTTAGCTGTGCATTCATGTCACGAAGTGCATCCGCAACTTCACCAATCTCATCATTACGCTGCACGAATAGTTCCGCGTCTTCTTCATTCTTAATTTTGGCGATATAGTACTTAATTTGTGATAGCGGTAAAATCAAAGTTGTCACCCATATCAAAAGCATCACCATAAAGCCAATGACAAAGCTAACGTTTAACAATACAACACCATTAATCAAACTATCACGTAAGCGTTGTTGAGCAGCGTTTGACATCACTGTAATTAGTTCACGTCCATCATTTAATAGTGTTTTGGAATATAAAACAATATTATCTCCTGGCGTATTTGTTCCATCTAACTGTGCCTCTGGTGTGTAGTAAGAATCCATCGTGCCAGAATACGGAACATTCGCATTTGTCTTCAGTCTTTCTTTTAAAGTCTGATCCATCTTACTTCCATAGATAACTGTGAAAGTATTCTTCTCATGATCAAATAAGTATGCACTGATTGCGCCATCTGTCTGTACAAAGTCCAAGGACTGGCCTGGGTTTTGATCAGCGTATAAAATCAAACTTTCCTGTGCGCTGTGCAAACGATTATACATTTCCGCTTCCGTAAATCGTTCAATCGACGGGGAAAGAAAGATAATTACGAACATCGCAAAAATCATGATAAAAAGGAATACCATGCTGAGTAATTGTTGCGATAAACTCAACTCGCGCAACCACATTCGTATGCGCTTCATTATCCGAGCCTGTAACCGAATCCATAAATCGTATGAATACTTAAATTCGGCATTTTCTTTCTAAGTCTACGTAACGTATCATCTACGACACGGTCGCTACCAAAATAATTTTCTTCCCAAACTTGGGATAGAATCTGCTCACGTGGGAAGGCAGTACCGCGATTATTCACAAACATCATCAAGAGTTCAAACTCTTTCGTTGTTAGATCAATCTGCTTATCATCTTCGATGACAATTCTCTGTGCTTCATCAATTTCATATCCATCAACTTTGATATGTTCCGCTTCATCTTTATAAATTCGACGAATCAAGTTATTGACACGTAACACAAGTTCTTTTGGAGAGAATGGCTTTGTAATATAGTCATCACTACCCTTTTCCAAGCCAATGATACGGTCAAATTCTTTATCACGTGCAGACATAAAGATAACAGGTACCTCAGAGCGATAGGAACGGATAGCTTCAATGAGGTCAAATCCACTCTTATCGCCTAGCATAATGTCAAGAATCCATAGATGTACATCTTCATCAGAAGTATGAGAATAAGCCTCATCAAAATCCAAATAAGAACGCACTTCATATTCTTCCTTTTCTAAATATCTTTTTACTAATTCATTTAAATCTTTTTCGTCTTCAACGATTGCGATTACTTTTTTCATATTATCACCGCCTTTATTTTATCACAGGTTTGTTTGTTAATGTATCTATGCCACTATTGTACTCCATCAAAGAAAAAAGGGCATTAGCCCCTAAGATATTATTTATATCCATGTTTTCTCATCTTCTGATCGAAGATATCGTTGATGATTTTGCTAAGTTGTTCCTTTAGTTCACCCTGCAACTCATCACATTGTTGCGCTTGGGCATATAGTTCTGGATATTCCCTAGCAATCTTTGCAACGGTATCCTTTGTCGCATGACCTCTTACAAAGAAAGGAATCTTATGCATAACCTCATCAGGTACTAATTCAATAATCATTTTGGCTGTCTTATCCATCTTTTATTACACTCCTATCTGTTTAAAAATGAAACTGTGGTTTATTATACTCCGATTCCACCCTCATGCACGTATACTGCCCAAAAGAAAAGCGGAATCATCCGCTTAGTTAAATCCATATAGTTTTTGAGCAAGTTTATAAATTGTTAGTAATGCACTCTGGCCAAACTTACCAGGTAAGTTAACAGCTCTACCAACAAAGGAATAACGAACTTTATGATAGATTTCTTCATCTGTTTCCTGCATGTACTTCCATAAGTCTTCCTTCATCGCAAGATGTTCTGGTGTTCCAGATAACGTAGCTAGAACCGAAGTAATTGCGGAGATAATCTCTAAGTAAGAATACATATATTCCGTACAGTTAGGAATAGATTTATCATACGCACTTAATGTATCAATCATAATCTTATTGACACGTAACTGTTGGTCGAGTCGTTTGATCATAACCTTTTCGTTAACAGATTGATCATCACGACCAATAAAGTAATGGTAAAGATTAATATCTAAGTAGTATAACTTCTTCACATAAGGTAAAGGCTTGAATACATAAATATTATCTACATAGAATGTATGCTTCGGTAATACCAACTGGCTCTCACGCAATACCTCTGTACGATATACACACGCATGCATGGTCATATACTTCCCTGGAGGCATCTTTCTAACATCCTTCCAAGTAAATGTACGATTGAGTGGCAAGTAACCCTTATAGTTAATTACCTTCTTATTCTTTACACCTACTTTGTCATAGATATAGTTACATAGTACTAAGTCAGGAACATTTACAGCATCTTCACCACTGTTGCTAAACATCTCCAACTTCTCAAGTAAAGTTGCGAGTGCTTCCTCACCAAGCCAATCATCACTATCGACAACTTTGAAGAATACACCAGTCGCATTCTTAATACCTGTGTTTACTGCTTCACCATGTCCACCATTTTCTTGGTGTACAGCTTTGATGATTGTTGGATATTTTTCCGCAAGACGATCAGCAATCTCTGCTGTACCATCTTTTGAACCATCATCTACGATAATAATTTCTACTTTTTCGCCACCAGTTAATAACGTCTCTACACAGTGCTCCATGTAATCCTGTGAGTTATAACATGGTACGGCAATACTCAATATTTTCATAATTACCACCTATCTATCGTTACTATTGTAATATGAAAAAAATAATTAGGCTACCACCCTATATCACATGATCATTTAAAAATGACATCAATCACTGATGTCGTTTTACAAACACTGTATAAAATTTATACAATGGATATAACAATTTATAGTGCTGTTATGAACGTTAAGAATCCTAATACAACGCCAAAAGCATTTGGAATAATTAAGATATAATCCTTCTTTGGCTCCTTCGTCCAACCATAAATAACCCAAATTAAACAAGAAACAGCTGCAGTTAGTGGCTGGTGTGGTTGTCCCTTTATACCATTTAAGTTTGCGATAATCTGTGGGATATAAGTAATGAAAACGAAGATTCCAACAAACGCACCAATTGATCCTACAATCGTATTGATTTTCTTTTTCATATCATTTAACTCCTTTCGACAATGTGTCCTATTTTAAAAGATAATTCTCGCTTCGTCAAATGATATGCAGATATTTCACAATTTTTTCACTTGTATCAAACATAAAAATAACGACCTCAATTATTTTTGAAAGTTCCTCTTTTGATTTTATTGTTGGTGAAGGTTCCCT
>NZ_CAUQGG010000006.1:0-111913 GCF_963517755.1 uncultured Solobacterium sp. | reverse complement strand
TCCAACAACAAGTACATTCAAGATCACTGTACAACGTGATACAGACCACGATGGAGATCCAGATATCACTGATACAGATGATGATGGAGATGGATATACAGATGTAGATGAGGTAGCTCATGGTACAGATCCAAAGGATCCAACTTCTGTTCCTACTACAACTCCACAGACAACGATAACAAATCCAAATCAGACAGTTATCGATGAACAACCAATTACAAACATTGTAATTACTCCTGGTGATCCAGCTACTGTAATTACTGTTGACACAAGTAAGTTACCTAACGGTGTAACTTATAATCCAACTACTCATACGATCAGTGGAACACCTGATGTAACAAACTGGACACCAACAGAAGAAACTCGTACATTTGAGATTCCTGTAACTGTTCAAAATCCAGATGGTACAACAGCAAATAAGAAGATTAAGATTACTGTACAACGTGATACAGATGGTGATGGTACTCCAGATGTTACAGATACAGATGATGATGGAGATGGAATTCCAGATACAGTTGAGCAGGCAGCAGGTTCAGATCCAAAGGATGCTAACTCAAGACCTGCGGCAGTTATCACACCTGTAGCACAACCAACAATCAATAATCCAATTCAGACTGTGATTGATGGTAATCCAATTACAAATATTGTAATTACTCCAGGCGATCCAGCATCTGTAGTAACTGTAGATACACCAAGTCTACCAAACGGTGTAACATACGATCCTTCTACTAATACTATTAGTGGAACACCAAATATTACTGACTGGGGTACAACAGAAGAAACTCGTAACTTCCAGGTTACAGTGACTGTTCAAAATCCAGACGGTACAACAGTTACAAGAACAATTGATATTACAGTTGAAAGAGACACAGATGGTGATGGGGATCCAGATGTTACTGATTTAGATGATGATAACGATGGATACACAGACGTGGAAGAAGTGGCTAATGGTACAGATCCAAAGGATGCTAACTCAAGACCTGCTTCTGCTCCACAACCAAGTTCACCAAGCACTCCAAGTGCAAGTGGAAGTTCTTCTACTGTTCAAAGAACAGCACAGACAAGTGATGCAACAAATCTATTTGGTTACGCAACTTCAATGACATTCTTTGCAACATTATTGTTAATTCTAGCTTTCATCAGAAAAGAACAGTCCGCTAAGTAAAATTTGTAAAATACATAAAGAGTACTCGATTTAGTGAGTACTCTTTACAATTTGTTGATAATGTATACAATTTTTATCGATTGCTTAAGAATTTCTTAAAAAGTTAGGCGTATAAATTGTTTATCCAATGTATATATTATATGATGTTAGTGAATTAGGATGTTATGCCTATTTTTTGTATATATTGATTGATTAGAAGATTGTTTCGATTCATTGGTTTGTAACAGAATTGGTTTATTACATAAGCGTCTTTGGGGAAAGGTTGGTTTTGAGAATGTTTAGAAGGAAGTCATTATTTACAGTTTTACTAGCTTTAATTGTTTCACTTTCAATACTTCCAATATTTAAGTTGGAGGCACATGCGGCGACAGTTAATGCAAGTACACTTGCTGAACTACAACAGGCAATTAATGATGCGACAGATGCAACAGAAATTGTTTTAACTGCAGATATACCATTAACTGCAACAGTTACAGTTCCTTCTGGAAAGGATATCACTTTAAGTGGTGGCTTTACTCTAACTAGAACTAATAGTGCTATTGCACTTGATATCAAAGAAGGTGCAAGTCTTACTTGGGAAGATATTATTCTTGATGGTAATGCACAGGACACCAATTATAAGAGCGCTGTAATTAACAATCAGGGTAAATTAACCATTAACGGTGGAGAAATCAAGAATGTAAGATCAAACGCCGGAATAGCAGGTATTGTAACAGCAAAGGGTCCTAATGCAGTGCTTACAATGAACGGTGGATCAATTCATGATAACTATATGAGTAACCAGTTTACGAATGTTGTTAAAATTACAGAGGGTGCTTCCTTCTTCATGAATGGTGGAGACATTTCAAACAATACTCTAGAACACGGCGGAAGTAGTGGCCTAAATGCAGCGGTTGGTGTTGAAGGTATCAAGGGAAACTCTACTATGGAGATGACAGGTGGTACGATTACAGGTAATACTGCAGAATATGGTGGTATTCTTGTTGGAACATATAGTTTAAACTATACAAGGAGTGAAACCTGGAGCAATCCAGCATATCTCTATTCTACGGGTACGCTAAAACTAAATGGTGGTACTATCTCTAATAATACGGCTGCTACACTAGGTGGTGGTATTGCGGTAAATGGTACTGGTAAGTTAATTATGGACGGCGGTACAATCAGTGGTAATAAAGCTCCTTTTGGTGGCGGTATTGGTGTTAATGACTATTTGACTTCTACTGATAGAGGTAGCAGTCCTGAAGCGATGTGGAGACGTTTCTTCCCTGCTGCTGCAACAATCAATGGTGGTCTTATCATAGGTAACGAAGCTACTATGACCGCGGTTACATCTCAAATTTCAGATCCGAATGCTGAAAATGGTGTTGGTGGAGGACTCTATGTAGCTTCTATGGAAGTTTATGTTAATGGTGGTCAATTTACTAACAACACTGCTGGCAAGCAGGGTGGTGGTATCTATGTAGCATCTATTCCATATGTATTAAAGATGGGTAAGACTCTTGTTACAGAAAATACAGCTACTAAGATTGGTGGTGGTCTGTGGTTATGTCCAACAGGTAGTGCTACAACTGCTGTTACAAACGGCGCATCATTCTTTGATAACATTGCAGGTACAGGGGCTGAAAATAACGATACAGGCTCTGCTGGTGATGATGTGGCTTCCATTAATAAGAATGACCCTAATACACAGAAATTGATTCTTTCTAATAATGGTCTTGGTAACTGGTTAGTACATTGGTATGAAGATGGAAAGATTGACAATGCATATTTAGGTAACTCAGATGGTAGCGCAAGATATCCAAGTACAGTGAGTCCAGTTGTGGATAGAGGAACTCTTGATGGAATCACAGATAAGATTGCCCTTAAAGCTATCGTTTCTAATGAAGGTAAGGCTGCAGCTAGAAATCTAGCTGAGGTTGTAGTAACAGGTAACACTGCACCACGTGGAGGCGGAATTGGTTCCAACGGTACGGTAGCATTCGGTACAGATCCAGTTGACTATGATAAGGTTGACCTAACAGTTTCCAAGAAGTGGGAAGCAACAAATACAAGTCATGTAACATCTGTTACTGTTGGTCTCTTTAGAATCACAAAAAATAACTTTGATGCGGTTGTATTAACAAATGCAGATGGAAGCTTACTTGATACAACAGGTATGAGTGAAAGCGAAATCTTCCAGGCAAAGGTAGATAAGTTAATGGCATCAGGTTCAACTACATATGCACAGATTGACCAGGTAGCATTAAGCGTAGCTAACAACTGGAGTTTTACATTTGTGGATCTTCTGAAGTACGATATGGTTAATGATGCACAGGATACATCAAATCCTAACATCTACTTTGTAAGAGAAATTGATTCAAATGGCAACTGGGTATTAAATGAAGCAAATGCTATTTTTGGAACACAGTTGATTAAAGCAAGCTACGAAGCTACTGCAAACGCTTCTGGTGTATATGACCAAGAAATCAGTAACAACGAAGTTCAATATAGAAATATTGAAGTTACTAAGAAGTGGGTTGGTGGTAGTGCAAATCAAGTAGAAGTACAGTTGTATAAGGATGGTGTAGCGGAAGGTACTCCAGTAACTTTAAATGCCGCAAACAACTGGACAACAACATTTACAAATCTTCCTGTAAGAGATGCTGGTAGAACTGTTGATAATCTTTACGAAGTACGTGAAGTTGGTGAAACTGGTAATATCATCACAATCGATGGTGCGAAGTACCAAGTTACTTATGGATTGATTGATGCGAATGGTAAGATGGAAATTACAAATAAGAAAGAACCTGAACCAACACCAAGTGTTGAAACAAGTGATTCAAGTAATTTACCACTCTTTGGAACAATCCTAATGATGTCATTATTGGTTACAGCATATGTTGCTAAGAAGAGAGCATCAATTCTAGGTTAATAAATGTGAAAGGTATACACTTTATAACGTGTATGCCTTTTGTTTAGCTTTATTCAATATGATTAAGATTATGTAAGTCGATATAAGATTCACTATATTTAAAATGAAATATGGAAGTAAAAAAATAGAGAGATGAGTATACCCATCTCTCTATTTGTCATAATATTTCAATAAATTCTTCTTCACTTTTGCGTGTGGTGTGTAAGTGTGAAGGTTTTGCGTCTTCTTCTGGATATCCAACTGGGAAGATAGCAATCAAGTGATAGGATTCCATCATTGGGAAAACTTCTTTGATTTTTTCAGGAGAGAAGTTACCAATCCAAGTCGTAGCTAGACCTTCATCTTGAATTGCAAGCATGATATGTGTTGCCACAATGCTTGCATCTACGTCCGCAAAATTCATAGAATCTTCTTCGCGTACCCATCCTTGGCTTGCGTTACTACCAACGATGAAACATGCAGGGGAAGTATGTAGAAATTTCTGTTGTGTTACTGATTTAATTTTCTCTAGTGCTTCTGGTGATTGAATTAACCAGATTTTTAGTGGTTGGAAGTTATGTGCAGTAGGTGCTGCAATCGCTGCTTGTTTGATAGCTTCTAACTTCTCGGATTCGATAGGTCTAGAAGAAATCTTACGGCAAGAATAACGTTCTTTCGCTAATGTTGTAAAGTTCATGAATCCTCCTTATCCAGAGTTTCTTAGTCCAGTTGCGATACCGTTGATGGTAACGTGGATTGTCTTTTCTAGTTCTTCTGTGTATTGTCCTTGGCGAATACGTTTAATCAGTTCAATCTGAATGTAATTTAGAATATCGAAGTAAGGAAGACGATAGTCTAAGCTTCCTCTTAATGCAGGTAAATCTTGGATGAGTTCATTATGATTTTCAATCTGTAATAAGACTTTCTTTGTGAGTTTCCATTCAGCTTCAATGCGATCAAATACCGAGCGAGTTTCTTCATCTTCACAAAGATTGCTGTATTGTCTAGCAATATCCATATTTGACTTTGATAGCACCATGTCTGCGTTCTCTAATAAGGATTTGAAGAATGGCCATGTTTGATACATCTGTTGTAACTTTGCTAGATTTTCTTGTGGGTTTTGGTCGATATATTGTTGCATGGCTGAACCGATACCATACCATCCTGGTAACATGATTCGATTCTGAGACCATGAGAATACCCATGGGATTGCACGTAAGCCATTGATATCTGTAATTGTTTTACGCGCTGCTGGACGAGAACCAATATTTAAACTAGAGATTTCTTTGATTGGACTTGCCGCAAAGAAGTATGGATAGAAGTGTGGGTTATTAAATACTAAATCACGATAGATTATATTTGAATTTTCTACAATTGGATCCATGATGGTGTAATATTCACGTAATGTTTCTTTGCTTAATACCATTGGATTAACCATACGGTTTAAAGTAGATGATATCAACATCTCTAGATTGTAGTATGCTGAGTCTCGGTTACCGTATTTATTACCGATAACTTCTCCTTGTTCGGTTAAACGTATACGGTCTTTGATAGATCCGAATGGTTGAGAAGTAATCGCATCATAGGATGGTCCACCACCACGGCCAACTGTTCCACCACGACCATGGAAGAAGGTAATCTTTACACCACACTCATCACCAATGGCAGATAGTTCTCGTTGTGCCTTGTATAAGTACCAACCAGAGGATAGGTATCCTCCATCTTTATTGGAATCAGAGTATCCAAGCATAATCTCTTGGTAGAATTTTTGGTCATTTAGCCACTTTCTAACAAGAGGGATATGTAAGTATGTACGCATGATTTCGTTTGCGTTTTGTAAGTCTTCAATTGTTTCGAAGAGTGGAACAATCTGCATACGACTATGTTCGCTATCCAGTAAGCCTACTTCTTTGAGCAAGATCGCTAATTCAAACATATCAGAGATACTTTCGGAGTGAGAAATGATATGCTGACGAATGACATTCTCGCCCATACGGTCCTTCAGTTCTCTTGCGGTTTTGAAGATTGCAAGTTCCTTAGATAATTGTTCTGATTTTGGTGCGTGTGTTGCGGATAAGATACGTGGGTCATTATTTAATAGATCCAGTAGTAGGGCACACTTCTTTTCTTCGTCAAGACTACTATAGTCTTGTTCGATATTTGCGGACTTCAACAACTCTGCAACGCATGCTTCTAAGACACTAGAGTCTTGACGCATATCAATACTTGCAAGATAGAAACCGAAGATTTCTGTAGCCTGTAATACTTCATTAAAGCTACCAGTTGTTAGAATCGCATCATCGTTGTCAATAAGGGATTTTTTAATTGTGAGTAAATCATTCTGGAACTGTTCTACTGTTTCATAACATACTTCATGAGTTGTGTTCTGTGTAAAGTTGTTATAAGTGTTTTGTAGTCTTTCTAATATATAGTGAAATGCTTTACGATATGGTTCTTTCTCACGATAGACAGAAGTATCGCTTGAAAGGGCAGCCATCTTTTCGACATCTAGAGAAACGTGAGAGATACTAGATGAAACTGCATAGTAGAAATACATTTCTTCAATCTTACGAATGTAATAACTTAAGATTACTTCTGCTTGTGTAGTAGCAGAGATTTCTAATGTTTCTGCGGTAACAAATGGATTTCCATCACGGTCACCACCAATCCACATACCCATTGTAATAGGGGTAGCGGCACTGACATCAATGCCGTGTTTTGCGGCTTCTCTGCGGTATTGTGCAGTTAAGGCTGTGATAGCTGGAATTAAAGAAGTATTGTAATAGTCAGTCACATTACGGATTTCGTTTTTTACCTTTAACTTCTTTTCACGGATCATGTCCGTTTCCATTATCAGTTCAATTAAACGGTGAAGGTTATCATTCCATTTTCGCTTATTGATTGAGCCTTCCTTGCAATCGCGGTCTTTCCGTAATAAATGATGGATTTCATTTGTTAGATCCAACATGGATTTACGTTGTACTTGTGTAGGGTGTGCGGTTAGCACTGGTACTACATTTAAGTTCTCTAAGATTTCCTTGGCATGTTCACTCTTTGCGATAATATTCATCTGAGTGGAGATTTTACCTAAATAATCTTGATCAATATTATTTTGTAGGTTGACTTGGTATGCTAGGTCTACGTCTTCTGTAATATTGATTAATAAAGGTAGAACAGAGAAATATCTAGAGATGATATCTAAATCCTCATTGGATAATGAGGTAATCAAATCTGTTAACTTATCGTATTCATGATTTGCGGATAAATTTGAAAGTTCATCAATGAGATGGAATTTATCAGAAGGAATCATATTCTGCGTTGCAGTATTCAAAAGATTTTTGAGTATTTGAATTTCTTCTTCAATAGCAGTGATATTATTACTGTTTTCTAACTTCGGTAACATGTTGATACCTCCTTTATAACGATAGAATTATAGCATTATTCCTATTGAATGGTGATATGACTTGACGAAAGCAATGAATTCCCATACCATTTGTTGTGCATGAAGCAGTATTTATGTAGCTAAATACAGGCAAAAGTAATACATTAGCGATAGTGCTAATGTATTTTGTTTCTGTAGAGATTAAGTGAAGATGTATTCAACTATGCAAAGGAATTTACAATGAAATATTTTATCAAGCGTTTATTGCGTACAATTCCTATTGTTGTAGGAGTTACGCTTATCACATTTAGTTTAATTTATCTTTCACCAAGTGATCCAGCACATATGCATTTTCATCAAGCAGGGTCCCCAGCAACGGAAGAGATGTTAGAACAGTTCCGTCATGAACATCACTTGGATGAACCATTCTTTGTTCAATATCAAAACTGGTGGGTTTCTTTCTTAAAAGGGGATTTAGGTACTTCTTATCAGGATGGTCGCCCAGTATCTGAAAAGATTATGAAATCTGCTCCATATACAATCTCAATTGCAATTAATAGTATGATACTAACTTTACTTGTTTCGATTCCGCTTGGAATCTATTGTGCATACCACGAACAATCAAGACTTTCAAAGCTGATTGATGTGATAACACAGGTAGGGATATCAATTCCTACCTTTATAATCGGATTATTATTGTTGTATTTATTTACTTCTGTGTTTCATATCTTTCGTGTATTACCAAAGGATAGCACAGGTGTTATTATGCCTAGTCTAACTATCACGCTTGGTATGTCATTTCGTTATATCAAACAGATTCAAAAGATTGCTAGTCGTGAGTTAGAGAAGGACTATATCAAAGGTTTGCGTGCTAGAGGTGTTGGTACAGTTTCAATTCTGTTTTGCACAGTGCTTCAGAGTACGATGGTTGAAGTGATTACTTTAACTGCTGTTTCTTTTGGAAGTCTTTTAAGTGGTGTGGCGTTAATTGAAACCATATTTAACTGGCCTGGTCTTGGAAAACTGTTGGTGGATGCGGTCATTAGTAAGGATATTCCGATGATTCAAGCTGTTGTAGTGTGGCTTGTGCTTGCGTATGTCTTAATTAATTTATTGGCAGATGTACTCTATGGAATCTTTGATGCACGGATACGGTTAGGTGGTGATAGTCGTGAAGCTTAATCGTAAACAGTGGATCTTGATTATCATGATTGCATGTTTATTATTGTGCAGTGTTTTGATGGAATTAATGTTACCGAAGATAATTTCGGAATCAAATCTAGCTGTTCGTTTACAAGCACCTAGTATGCAACATTTCTTTGGAACAGATGCCTTTGGAAGGGATGTGTTTGTACGTACAATCGTAGCCGCGAAACTTAGCATTCTATCTACGATAGTAATCGTAGTGGTTGCTGGAGGATTTGGCATCTTTGTCGGTATGATTAGCGGTTACATGGGTGGACTGTTAGATGAAGTACTTATGGCGATATGTGATTTATTCTTAGCATTTCCCCAAATGTTAATTGCGATTGCGATTGCAGGGATACTTGGTGGTGGCTTACATAATGCGATGATTGCCCTAGCAATTAGTGATTGGATGTTATTTGCTCGTTTGGCAAGATCTGCGACGCTAAAAGAGAAATCAGAACTATATGTAACTGCTGCTAAATTTGCAGGATTAAGTGATATCGAAATACTATTGAGACATATCTTACCGAATATTCGAAATGTAATGATAGTGACATTGACGTTAAACTTTGCGAATATGTTATTGTCACTTGCAGGGCTTAGCTTTTTAGGCATTGGAGTAAAAGTACCAACGCCAGAATGGGGCTCTATGATTAGTGAAGGAAGACAATATTTAACATCCGCACCATGGATTTCTTTATTCCCATGTTTGTTTATCTTCATTACAGTATTTTTAATCAACCAATTCGCAAAGACTTTCAATAGTCAAGAGGGGGAACGAAATGAAACGATGGATTAAAGTTTTGTGTATATCTATGACATTAGCCTTGTCTGCATGTACACCAACACCAAAAATAGATGAAACAGCTAATCATACTATCCGTATTGGTACAGAGCAGTTTACTGCATCATTGGATTCAGCTTTAGAGTGGAATGGGTGGTTCACCGTTCGATATGGTATTGGGGAAACTTTATTTAAAGTAGAGGATAACATGGAGATTACCCCATGGCTTGTATCGAACGCAGAAAACATTGACACACAGACATGGAAGTTAACGCTACGCGAGAATATTAAGTTCTCAGATGGTACAACAATGGACGCAAAAAGTGTAGTAGATAATTTGCACCATGTTGCACAGGAAAACGCAAGAGCTGCGTTCTTAAAAGATGCTGAATATGAAATAGATGGTAATTCAATCACAATAAAGACTGTAAAACCACGCGCAACATTATTATCTGATTTAAGTGATCCAATGTTTGCGATATTGAATCTAAATTCTAAGGAAGATAGGACTACGATGCCGATTGGGACTGGTCCATATACGGTGAAGACATTTACAGCTGATCAAGAAATTGTGCTTGAGCCAAATATAAATTATTGGAATGGAACACCGAAATTAGACGAGATTACAGTTACAAAGATGCTTGAGAAAGAAACGGCAATTCTTGCACTTAAGAATCATGAATTGGATGCGTATACAGAGATGAATTCGGAGGGAATTAAGCAACTAAAGGATACTGATGAATTTGATATTCATATGATTCCATCTAGCCGAGTATATTCTCTCTACATGAATACAGAAACCCTTTCAGATGTATCACTGCGGAAAGCAATTGCCAAAGCAATTGATAAAGAATCGATTGCCAGTTACTTACTGGATGGCACAATGACTGCTACGGATGGACCATTTCCAAGTGATTCTGAGTATGCATTACCAAGTTCTGATGAAGCTTCTTATAACCAAGTGGAAGCAAAGCAAATTTTAGAATCATTGGGTTATATAGATACAGATGGTGATGGGTATGTAGAAAAAGATGGTCAAAACCTCTCTCTTACAATCGCTTACTATAAACGTCTATCACAAGAAGCGATTGCGACGGAATTACAGTCCGCACTTAAGAAGATTGGAATTCACGCTGAACTTCAGCTGCATGAAGGCACAAAATATCTTGAGAATAAAGAATATGATTTAGGTTTCTACTCCATGGTGACAATGCCTACAGGAGATCCTGCATATTACTTAAATGCGTTACTATCCGAAGGAGGTTCTGTGAATTATTCTGGATATGATAACCATGCAATGCAGGTATTGTTAAAACAGTTAAATGATTCCTATGATACAAAGGAACGTATTAAGCTTGTTAAACAGATTGAGGAAATATTGTTGTCAAGTTATAGCGTTACATACATTGGGTTTAATAACTTGATTTTCGCAACAAGAAAAGGATTGAAGAACTTTACACCTCATGTTACAGACTACTACCAAATTACAGTTGATTTAGAACTTCAATCATGAGACAGCTAATTTTAGAAATAAAAAATGTCATTGCTAGATATGGCGATGCAAAAGTGTTACATGATGTTTCACTTTCTGTCTATCCATCAGAAGTGATTGGGATTGTTGGACAGAGCGGTAGTGGAAAAACAAGTCTGTTAAATTGTATTCTTCAATTAGAACCAAATCTTAAAATTGATGCAGGTGAAATTTTATATACAAATCAAAAACTTTTGGATATGAATCAAAGGGAATATCGACAGTTATTTAAAGATGAAATAGCAACGATTTTTCAAAGCAGTAATTTCTCACTAGTACCTACAAGAAAAATATCTGCTCAATTTTACGAAACAACAAATGGAAAATTAAGTAGGGAAGAAACTCGTCAAAAGGCATATGATTTATTTCGAAAGTTTGAATTAAAAGAACCAGAACGTATTTTTAACAGTTATCCTTTTGCGCTGTCAATTGGTATGGCACAACGTGTAGCGGTATCACTTGCGCTAATGAATGATCCGAATTTACTTTTGTGCGATGAACCTACGAGTGCACTCGATGTAAAGAGTGCATATGAAATGGTTCAACAGCTAAAACTGCTGAAAGAAGAAAAAGGTATGACGATGGTAGTGATTACACATAACATTGCACTGGCTGCACAATTGTGTAATCGTATTGTGGTAATGTATCAAGGTAGAATTGTCGAAGTACAAGAAACAAAGACGCTAATTCAAAATCCTATGCATGCATATACAAAAGAATTATTGGCTGCTTTACCAAAGACGGAGGATTTATGGGACGATTAATACAAGCAGAAAATATTGTTAAGTGCTTCCATGAAAAGAAACAACGAGTATTAGCAGTAGATCATGTTTCCCTTCATCTTGATGAAGGAGAAATACTTGGCATCATAGGGGAAAGTGGTAGTGGTAAAAGTACAATCTTACGACTACTATCAGGCATTATTCAACCGGATGAAGGACAAGTTACATTATTTGGTAAATCACTTGATAGAAAAGATCGTAGTCGCTTCCAAAATATACAAATGATATTTCAAGATGCAAGAGCTTCTTTTGATAAGCAATATACGATTGAGCAAAGTTTGAATGAAGTACGTAAATATTTAAATCCAAATGCGTTAGAAAATCGTTTCTTATTACAGGAAGTTGGGTTGGATGCTTCCTTTGCAAAAAAGTATCCCTACGAAATGTCTGGTGGGGAATGTCAACGTGCAGCGATTGCCCGTGCACTTGTGTGTGATCCTAAAGTATTGTTGTGTGATGAAATTACAAGTGCATTAGATGTTATCACACAAGAGAAGATTTGTAATTTAATAACGCATCTATGTCATCAACATCACATCTCAGCAATCTTTGTATCCCATGATTTACCACTCATTAGCAACCTATGTAATCGTGTGATGATTATGAAGGATGGAAAGGTTGTAGAAGAGGGTAAAACAAAAGAAGTGATGCAAAACCCACAACATCCATACACAAAAGAGTTATTACGACATATCATGAAACTTGAAACGGCAGAATAGTCACTGCTGTTTTTTATCTAAACTTTTACCGTGGAATTTTCATTTTATAGTAGAATAGAGTAAGAAATTGGAGAGACTATGAAGATTGTGCAATGTTGGTTAGAACATCCTGTACGTAGGCTGGATCAGACTTTTACATACTTATATGACGATGAAGATATTGAAGTGGGTAGCCGTGTAACGATTCCACTTTTAAATCGTAGTGTTGTTGGTTTTGTAGAAAGTATCCAAGATACGGATGAAACAAAGGAAGAGATTGAAACACGACTTGGTTTTAAATTGCGCTTTATTCAAGAAGTTAAAGACCATGAAAGTTTAATTACAGATGAATTACATAACTTAGCGATGTGGCTAAAAGAAAATACTTTATCGACAACGATATCTTGTTTTCAGACGATGTTACCATCGAAGTTGAAACCAACTACAAATGATAAAACAATTGTAAAAGAGAAATGGGTTAAACTGACAAATGAAGAAGTTAGTTTAACACCTAAGCAATTAGAAGCCTATCTTTACGCACGTGAGCATCAACCATTAACATATACAGCTTTACGTAAAATATATCCACTGCAAGCGCGTGCACTCATTGAGAAAAATGCAATTCTCTTAGAAGAAAAAGAAAGAGAAGCAGCAGATGATGTAAATATCAATATTGAATTTGCATTACAGTTAACACCATTACAACAGTCTGCAATGGATGAAATTAACAATAGTCAGGACGATGTGTATCTTCTACATGGTATCACTGGTTCTGGTAAGACAGAGGTATATTTACAACTGGCTGCACAAGCACTTTTACAACATAAACAGGTATTGATTTTAGTGCCTGAAATCAGTTTGACACCACAAATGATTAATCGTGTTTCTTCTCGCTTTGGACATGCATTAGCAATCTATCATAGTGGACTAAGCGACCAAGAGAAGTATGAGCAGTACCGCAAGGTAAAGACTGGTAAAGCATCTATTGTCGTTGGCACAAGAAGTGCGGTATTTTTGCCATTTCAGAATTTAGGTTTGATTGTCATGGATGAAGAACATGATAATTCTTATAAACAAGAAAACCAGCCAGCATATCATTGTCGTGACGTGGCTATATGGAGAGGCCATTATCATCACTGTAAAGTGATACTTGGCTCAGCAACACCAGCACTTGAAAGTTATGCACGTGCTCTAAAAAATGTATATCACTTGGTAAAGATGAATGAACGTATCAATCAAAGTCTACCAAACATTCAACTTGTATCAATCAAGGATAGTATTAAGAAGAATGGCAACTATATCATTACTGATGAATTACGTAAGAAGATACAAGAGCGCTTAGAAAAAAATGAGCAGAGTATTCTGTTATTAAATCGCCGTGGGTATGTCACTCAGCTTCGCTGCAAGTCTTGCCAAGAGGTTGTGAAATGTCCACATTGTGATATTGCGATGAGTTATCATCGTGATGTGAATCGCTTAAAATGTCATACTTGCGGTACAGAGATTGCTGTTCCAAAGGAATGTCCACATTGTCATAATCGTACGGGTTTTACCACAATGGGTTTTGGCACAGAGAAACTAGAAGCGGAAGTACATGCATTATTTCCTAATGCGAAGGTATTGCGTATGGATGCGGATACAACAGGTAGAAAGAATGCACATCAAAAGATATTACAAGCTTTCGGTAATCATGAAGCAGATATCTTATTGGGTACACAGATGATAGCCAAGGGATTAGATTATCCACACGTTACACTGGTTGGTGTCATCAATGGGGATGAAGGTTTACAACGTACGGACTTCCGTAGTTGTGAGATGACCTTTGATTTATTGATGCAGGCAGGTGGAAGAAGTGGCAGAGCTGATACAGTGGGTGAAGTTGTATATCAAGTATTTGATCCAAGTCACTATGCGGTGCAGTGTGCTGCAAGGCAAGACTACGAAGCATTCTTCCGCAACGAGATGAAGTTTCGCCATGCTGGACAATATCCGCCATATACTTACTTGATTGCCTTAACGATCCAAGGTCGCAAGGATGATGTGGTGATGAAGCAAGCAATGGCAATCAAGGATGAAATCGTGGGTAACTTTAAAACGATTGGTATTATTTCGTTGTTAAAGATACAAGATTTATATCGCTATCGAATCTTGTTAAAGGGGAAGGATTTAGATTCGATGAGACAGTCGGTTGCAAGGTTTTTATCTACGACAAAGATAGATGTAACAGGGTTACGGATTGATATCAATCCGATGTATTTAGATTAAAGGAGTTATATGAAAGATTTATTACAATATCGTAAAGAACTATTATGTGGTGAAAAAATTACACTCAGAGGTACGACGGCTGAAGATGAAGCAATTTTAGCAAAGTGGTGGAACGAAGAGACAATGTTACTTGGTAATCGTTCTAGAATCGTTCCTACATTTGCGGAAGAGAACTCTTCTCTATTTCATAGTTGGTCAGCAAACCAGGGAAGAACTGGCTTTGGATTAACAATAGAAAATAAGCAGGGTGAAGTAGTGGGACATATTACGGCATTTAATTTATCAATGCCAGAGATGATCGCAACGGTTGGCATCTTAGTAGGACCTGAATATCAAGGTAAGGGCTATGGTAGTGAAGCTATGCGAAAGGCAATACGTATCTGCTTTGAGGAATTGAATGCACACAAAGTTGAGTTAAATGTATTCTCATACAATGAAAATGCAATCAAGATGTATGAGAAAGTTGGATTTGTATTGGAGGGCAGAAGAAGAGCTGCTTCTTACCACCGTGGTCAATTTTATGATGTTTTGACCATGGGAATTCTTCGAGAAGAGTATTTTTCTCGTTAATTTTTTCATAAAAAATAAACAGAATTTGAAGAAAAATCACGCTTTGGCAAAAATGTGAAAAATGCCGATGATAAGCGAGATTTTTCTTCTTTTTTTATGTTTTTTATCTTGTATAATAATTACGAAGTGGTAGAATAGTGGTATGAAATGGAGCAAAGTGGAGGGAATATTCAGATGGTGATGTTCACAGGTGAATACAGACACAACCTAGATCCGAAAAACAGACTGATTATTCCGTCAAAATACAGAGACCAGTTGACGACAAAGATTTACGTAACTGAGTGGATGGATGGATGCTTAGCTGCGTTTGCGGAAAATGAATGGAACGAGTTGGTGTCAAAACTAAATAAGTTACCAATCACAAATAAAAAAGCCCGTGCCTTTGTACGTAGTATCTTAGGCAAGGCGGATGAGTGTGGTGTGGATAACCAAGGAAGAATCCTATTGCCACAATTCCAGATTTCTGATCGTGGATTTGAAAAGTCTTGTGTAATTGTAGGTGCTTCTGATCACTTCGAAATTTGGCCAGAGAAAGTATTTGAACAATACAACGAAGAATCTATGGGTGAATTAGAAGACTTCGCAGAAGACTTGACGGAGTTATTACAAGCATGAAGCATACATCGGTCTTATTAAAAGAAACAGTAGATTCACTCAATGTAAAAGAAGATGGCATCTATGTAGATGGAACATTGGGCCGTGGTGGACATTCTGGATATCTGATTTCCAAATTGAAGAGTGGTCATCTATATGCATTTGATAAAGATAGTCAAGCAATTGCGGAATCTACCGAGAATCTAAAAGATGTGCTGTCTTATATCACGATGATTCATAATGACTTTCGCTCCATGAAGGAAGAACTTGCAAAAAGAGGAATTCATGAAGTGGATGGAATCATGATGGATTTAGGAGTTAGCTCTCCACAGTTCGATGATCCTACTAGAGGATTTAGTTATCGATATGATGCACGTTTAGATATGCGTATGAATCAGGAACAAGAATTAGATGCATACCAAATCGTGAATACATATTCCTTCGAAGAACTCTGCCGTATCTTGCGAGAGTATGGAGAAGAGAAATTTACAAAGCCAATTGCAAGAGCAATTGAAAAACATCGAGCTATTCAACCAATTGAAACAACATTCCAATTGGTGGATGTCATCAAGTCAGCCTTACCAGACAAGGTGTTACGTCAAAAAGGACATCCAGCAAAACAAACGTTCCAAGCATTACGTATTGAAGTAAATGATGAACTTGGAGCATTACAAAAAGGATTGGAAGATGCACTGAGCTTATTAAAACCGCATGGTAGATGTGCGATTATTACGTTCCATTCCTTGGAAGATCGCATGGTCAAAAGTGTATTCAAAGAATATTCATCAGCACCTTACATTGACCCACGCATTCCAATCAAGGCATCTGATATCAAACAAGCAGATTACAACTTAATCACAAAAAAGCCAATCACAGCGACTGATGAAGAGTTAGAGGAGAATCACCGCTCTCACAGTGCAAAGCTACGTGTTATAGAGAAAAAAGGAGAATAGGGATATGGCCAAGATTGTTAAAAGAAAAAAACAGAAAAAAAATACAGCATTTTTAAATTTTTCTATATGGATGTTCATGATTTCTGCTACACTTTACTTGGCTAGTTCCATATTCTTAAGAACTTACAACAATGCCTTAAGTGCTCAAACACAACAAATGGAAGCTGATATCGTAACATTACGTACGCAGAATGATGCACTCAAGGTAGAAATCTTGAACTTAGGATCAAATAACCGCGTTGATGAAATTGCGGCAAGTAACGGTCTAAGTAAGAAACAGGAGAACATTGTCACTATCACAGGTGGATCTAGCAAGACAACTGGAGAATAGAATGGCAAAAAGAAAGAAATACCGTAACGAAGTACGTCGAATATTGATCGTGACATTAGCAGCAATGATGCTGATTGCTTCTAATGTTTTTTTCGTAACCATTGGGAAGGTGCATTTGCGCTCTGGAACAGATTTGAGTATTTACGCAGATTCTGCCAATACGGTTACAGACACTACATTAGCGTTGCGTGGATTTATATACGATAGAAATGGTCAGGTAATTGCACAGGATAATCGTACTTACGATATCGTTTGTGTTTTATCTTCTGCACGTCAATCTATCGAAGGTCAGATTGCATACGTGAAAGATAAAGAGGGGACGGCAAAGGTTCTATCTGAGATTTTAAAAATTGATTATGACAAAATCATGGGATATCTATCTCAAGATATATACCAAACAGAGTTAGGTGTTGGTGGTCGCCGCTTATCACAAGCAACCAAGGACCTTATTGAATCTTACAAATTGCCAGGGATTGAATTTACGGATTCTATCAAGCGTATCTATCCAAATGGACAATTTGCTTCGAACTTAATTGGTTATGCACAACAAGATGACCATGACATTACAACAGGACAGATGGGATTGGAACTTTACCTAAACTCTTATCTATCTGGTACTAATGGTACACGTACATACCAGACAGACAAAGATGGATATCGTTTACCTGGTATGAAGGATGAAGTGGTCAGCGCTGTAAATGGTGATGATGTTTATCTAACACTAGATACTTCCATCCAACAAACACTTGAACAATCTATGAGTATGACGCAAAGTCAATTTGGTGCAGATAATGTTTGGGGCGGTGTCATGGAGATTAAGACTGGTAAGGTCTTAGCTTGGGGTCAATCAAACTCCTTCGATCCAAATGTTCGTGAGATTACAGATTATACAAATACTGGTGCACAGGTCCCATATGAACCAGGTTCTACTTTAAAGACATTTACTTGGGCTGCTGCCATCAATGAGGGTAAATATAATGGTTCGGAATTAACAAATGGTAATTCTTATTGCTATGGAACTGATAGCCAAAATAATCCAATTCGTGCAACGGCAGATAATAGTCTAGGCTGTGTTTACAATGCAGATCGTTATCAATATGGATCAGTTGATTTTGATACAGGTCTTATTTACTCGCTAAACTCTGTAGCAGGTACAGTTCAAAATGAAGTGATTACCCCAGATATTAATCTTGAGTATTTAAGAAAGTTTGGTTTCTTCAATGATGTAGATACAGATGGCCTACCAGAAGCAACTGGTACATTAAACTTTACGTATCCTTCGGATAAACTTTCCTTATCCTTTGGTCAGGGTTCTACGGTTACAATGTTGCAGTTAATGCAGGCATATAGTGCTGTATTCTCTGATGGTACAATGGTAAAACCATATTTCGTAGATTCTATTCGTGATGGATATGACAATTCGAAATATATCTATAAAGCAAATAAGACGGTTGTAGGTCATCCGATTACAAGTGATACCGCAAAACAGTTACAGAGTATTCTCTATCGTGTAGTAAATGATGATAAGGGTACAGGTCGTGGTTATCGAATCCCTGAATGTAAAGTGATGGGTAAGACAGGTACAACTGAATTAGCGGTTGATGGTAGTTATCAATCTGGTAAGTATATCTATTCCTTTATGGGTGCTTTACCGGCAGATAACCCACAGATTCTGGTTTATTATGCAATCCAAATTGATTCAAGTGCACCAGTCAACCAACAACCGCAAGTAAACTTATTACGTCGTATTGCGATGCAATATGGGTTTGCACAGCAGACAGCTGAAACACCAGAAAATACAGCAGAAACTGTTTCGGTATATGAGATGCCATCGTTGATCAACCATAGTTTAAGCTATGTACAAAATACACTCTCTTCCTATGGAACAGAACTATATAACTTGGGTGATGGAAATACTGTTATTCGTCAATATCCACAAGTTGGACATTCTGTGACAACGGGACAAAAGGTATTCTTAGTTACCAATGCTAATACGATCTATATTCCGAATATGCTTGGATGGAGTAGACAGGATGTAGCTGGATTCTGGCAAGCGACAGGATTAGATGTTACCATCACTGGTGATGAAACATCAGTTGTGACTTCACAAGATATACCGCCAGGTTCATACGTTGAAAAGAAAACCGCTATCTCGATCCACTTTGGTGGGTAGTCAGGAGTAAATATGTCAATATTTCAAATGTGCTTATATTTCGTATTGAGTCTTAGTATTGTACTAGTGACAATGCCATTTTTGATTCAATATCTCAAAAAACTAAGCTTTAAACAAACTGTTAGTGAATATGCATTAGAGGATGATAAGAAGAAGGCGGGAACACCTATCATGGGTGGTATCTTATTTATTATCGTTCCAGTTGTATTAACTTTAATTTTCGTAAAAGGAATCTTTCAAGACCTTGATACGCTGATAGTACTATTAGCGTTTATGGGCTATGGCTTAATTGGTTTTGTGGATGATTTCTTAATTGCTGTACTTAAAAACAATGAAGGTTTAAAACCACTTCATAAGTTTTTGATGCAAGTTTTATTAGCAGTAATATTCTTCGTGCTATATCGCTCGCACGCATCTTTGGAAATTACACTTCCAATTACTCGTATCGTAATACCACTTGGTATCGCATATTTCTTCTTAGTATTATTTATGTTTACTGGCTCTAGCAACGCGGTCAATCTGACAGATGGCATGGATGGATTATCTTCTGGTGTTAGTATTATCGCTTTAATACCATATCTAGTTATTACTCTAAAACAAGAAAAGATTGGTTTGGCAATCTTTGTAGTATGTTTGATTGGTGCTTTACTTGGCTATCTTTACTACAATAAAAAACCAGCGCGTGTATTTATGGGTGATACTGGATCACTTGCTTTAGGTGGTGTATTAGCTGCCTTAGCGATGATTACGAAAACGGAATTATTATTAATTTTGATTGCAGGGGTACCAGTGATTGAAACACTTTGTGTGATGATTCAGATTGGTTCTGTAAAAATTAGACATAAGAAAGTATTCCCATATACACCGATTCATTATGCATTCCGCATTAAGGGTATGCCTGAAGTTAGTATTGTACGTATGTTTTGGCTTGTAGAGGCAATCTTAGCAGGGATTGGACTACTCATAGGAATACATTGATCCTAGATGAAAATTCTAGGATTTTTTGTTTTTGGAGATGGAAAACAGAGTATAATATTGATAAGTATTATCATTTTGAAGTATGGTTATCAAAAGATGTTTTTGGTATAATAACTAAGTTGTTAGGAGGAAGGCATGTCACAAAGTACTTTTGATGTGAATCATCGATTAGTGGAACTGACGATGGTTCTCAAATTACAAAAATTACAAAAAGAAGATTTGCCTACTCTTACATATGTAAATCTTGAGGATTATCTGAATCATTTATGGCGCAATAAATCACCGCGGACACTCAATCAAGCTGTTGATGTTGTGTGGAACGTTGCTGCAAATGATGTTGTACGCTTCTTATCAACACAAGCTGTTATTGATGGTGCGAAGAAAAACCTTGAAGATTTTGCGGATGTCATCGGAGGGAATTAACTTATGGCAAAAAATACTACAAAGAAAAGTAAATTAGCCGTTTTTGCGTTAATTGTTCTATTGTTGGGTACTTTAATCGCTACAACAATACGCTCAATTATCTCTAGTTTAAATTTAGGCTTGGACTTACGCGGCGGTTTTGAAATCTTGTATCAGGTAGAACCGTTAAATGAAGGTGCTACAGTTGATATGTCTGCGGTAATTAACAGTATTTCAAAGCGTATCAACGTATTGGGTGTTAGTGAACCACAGATTACAGTGGAAGGCAATAACCGCGTTCGTGTACAGATTGCAGGTGCGAAAGACCTTGAAACTGCACGTGAATTAATTGGTACAACAGCGAATCTTACATTCCGCGATGTAGATAATAATGAATTAGCTGATTCATCTATCTTACAAGAAGGTGGTGCATCTCTTGCGTATAAAGATGGCGAACCTATCGTATCTTTAAAGATTGCGGATAAAGAGAAGTTTGCGGCAATGACAAAGGCAATTGCACAAAAGGGTAATGGCGCAAACGTCATGATTGTATGGCTTGATTGGCAAGATGGCGATACATACGCTGCGGAAGCTGCGAAGGCAAAGAATGGTGAAGAGCCTAAGTATATCTCAGCTGCCTCTGTACAATCAGAAATTAATGGCGACTGCATTATCTCTGGAAACTTTACAGAGGATTCCGCTAGAACTTTAGCTAACCTCATCAATTCTGGTTCTTTACCAGTTAAGTTAACTGAGCTATCCAGTAACGTTGTGTCTGCTTCATATGGTGCAGATGCTCTACAGGTAACAGCACTTGCAGGTGTAATCGGCGTTGCCGTTGTTATGGCTGTTATGATCTTCGTATATCGTTTACCAGGTTTGATTTCATCTATCATGCTTGCATTCTATGTATGGGCCGTATTTGGAATCTACTCCTTAATGGGTGCTGTATTTACATTATCTGGTATCGGTGCACTTGTGTTAGGTGTTGGTATGACTGTCGATGCGAATATCATTAACTATGAACGTATTCGTCAAGAGTTATACAAAGGTAGAAGTGTCCGTGCTGCAGTTGCAGAGGGTGGTAAGTTATCCTTTGGGGCAATCTTCGATGCACAGTTTACAACACTACTAGCCGCGTTAATTATGTATATCTGGGGAACAGGTACAGTGAAAGGCTTTGCGACTATGTTAATTATCACAGTTATTATGACGTTGATTCTTAACGTAGGTTTCTCTAAGTGGTTATTGAATCTCATTGTTGACTCTGGAATTTGTGATGGTAAACCAGGTTTATTCGCTGTTAAAAAGAATCAAATTCCTGATGTATCAAAGGGTGAAAAACAATTCTATACAGGTACATTCAAGTTTGATTACATGGGTAAGGCAAAATATGCTGTAGCTGCTGGCATTTCTATTATTGTATTATCTCTAGCGTTAAGTTTCTTTAACTTAGCTAAGGGAAATGGTTTCTTAAACTTAGGTATTGACTTTGCGTCTGGTACAAAGTTGACGGTTACTTCTGAGCAAGTTGTAAATGTTTCTGATGTTGAAGCAGAAATGGAAACATTAGGTTATAAGGGCTTTAGTTACCAAAGTGCTGGTGAACATACTGTTTACGCCACAACAAAGGCTTCTTTAGATAAAGAACAGTTAACAACAATTAAGAAAGCGTTTGAACAAAAGTATGGTGTTGAACCTGGTGATAATATCGTTACTCCAGTAGTAGGATCTGAACTTGTTAGAAGCGCAGTTATCTTAACAGTTGTAGCGTGGATTGCGATGCTAGCGTATATCACATTCCGTTATGAGTTTGACTATGCGTTTGGTTGCTTTGTTGCACTTGTGCATGACGTATTAATTGTAATTGCGGTATTTGGTATCTTAAGACTAGAAGTTAATATTGAATTGATTTCTGTATTACTCACAATCATTGGTTACTCGATCAATAACTCTATTATTGTATTCGACCGTGTACGTGAAGAAGTAAATCTACGTAATCGTATTGAACCTACAGAATATCGTGCTATCGCAAATGAAGCGATTGATGAAGCTATCAAGATGTCCTTGATGTCATCATTTACTACGATTATTCCTGTCATCTTCTTACTCATCATGGGTAGTAATTCCATCTTCACATTCGTATTTGCGATGTTAGTCGGATTAATTGCTGGTACAAGTTCATCTGTATTTATTGCGGCTTACATATGGTGCTTGATTCGTGAGAAGTCTAAGCCAAAACAGAAGACTACAAAACAAAAGAAAGATAAGAAAGTTAAGAAAGAACTTCTTGATGAATATACCATTTCTGGTATTAACGCTTAATGAACAATAAGCAGCGGGTATACCGCTGCTTTGATATTTTAGGAGAGTGTATGTTAGATATAAAAGCTGTCCTATTTGATTGTGATGGTTTGATGTTTGAAACAGAGCTTATCTCGCAACAAATATGGAAAGATGAAGCTAGGAAATTAGGATTTACTTTACCAGAAGATTTCTTCATCAATATTACTGGTTCTGGTGGAGAAGAACTCAATCGTTATCTTTCTTCCATTCCGAGTGGAATGGACTTGTATAAGGTGATGAAGAAAAAGAGATTTGATATTTCATTTTGGTCATCGGTTCAGAAAGACTGTTTGAATAAGAAGGGATTAATTACCTTATTTTATTGGCTTAAACAAAATGGTTATCGTATTGGGATTTGTTCTAGCAGCCATCGCACATACGTGGAAGCGTTATTGTCGACGGTATCGACGCCATTAGAGTATGATGCCATTGTTGGAGGGGATATGGTAACACACGCAAAACCAGATCCTGAAATATTCCTGGTTGGTGCTAAAATATTAGATGTACAACCAGCAGAGTGCCTTGTTCTAGAAGATTCTAAACAAGGAATTATCGCCGCAAGAAGAGCAGGAATGCATTCTTGTTTTATCGAAGATACCATTCAACCAGATCATACTATGAAAGAGATGATTGAATATCAAACGGAAAATTTAGAAGAAGTAATACAACTTCTCCGTTAATAAACAAGGAGGTAAGCGTATGAGCCTACAAGCATGGAAAAATGAATTTGCCAATAAGAATATCGTAATATGGGGGTATGGTCGTGAAGGCCAAGCTACATATCGTTTGATTCGTCGATTACTTCCTGAGCAGGTATTAACGATTGTTGAATCAAAACCTGGGCCATCTCTAAAAAAGGCAGAGGCTGATACTGTTCATACAATTTGTGCATGTGAAGCAGATGTGAATTTGAATCACTTTGACTTAATTCTCAAATCACCGGGTATTGTGATTCCTGATTCTATTGATGTAAATAAGATAACAGGGGAAGCGGAGTTATTTATCAAACACTATCGTGATCATATTGTCGGTATAACGGGCACAAAGGGAAAATCTACCACAACATCACTTGTGGCTGCACTACTAAAAGAGAAGTATCAAGTATGCTTGGTTGGTAATATTGGTATTCCTTGTTTTGAAGCGATTGATGAGATGGAAGATGGCGCATACGCTGCGCTAGAGTTATCTTGTCATCAGTTAGAGATTTGTCGTTATTCGCCAAAATATGCAGTTTTCTTAAACTTATACGAAGAACACTTAGATCATTATGGAACGATGGAAAAGTATGGACTTGCGAAATCTCATATTTTTACAAATCAAATGCAAGGCGATACGGTCATCATGCATGAAGAGATGAAAGACTTCATTAAGTTATCACTAAATACACCATACTTAATTGGTAAAGATATTACAGCCCATGGAACGACGTTATGTATTCCAGGACATACACTAGATGCGTCTAGTGCAAAGTTAATAGGCGAACATAACTATCGTAATCTTGCGGTTGCCTACTTTATCGCAAATAAACTGGGTGTTAGTGATGAAAGTGTAAAGAAGGCGATTGCTGATTTTAGGCCGCTAGCACATCGTTTAGAAGATCTAGGAGAGTATCAAGGAGTTCGTTTTATCAATGACTCTATTTCTACAATTGGTCAATCCTGTATTCAGGCATTAGAATCAATTGATAATGTTGATACTGTACTTGTGGGTGGAATGGATCGTGGTATTGAATATGATGAAGTAGAAGACTACTTACATGCACGCAAGGATGTACAAGTCATCTTTATGTATGCGACGGGTAAGCGCATCTATTCTGAAATGGAAAAGAAAGGCCTACTTAGACCAGGACTATATCAAGTAGAAACTCTCGAAGAAGCTGTTCGTCTTGCAAAGAAACTAACACGGCCTCATCATGCATGTGTATTATCCCCAGCCGCAAGTTCTTATGATCACTTCAAGAACTTTGAACATCGTGGAGATGTATTTAGAAAGTTGGCTTTTGAAGAATGAAGTATAACGTAATCGATGTAGACGCATCTAGTCTACAAGAAAAATATAAGATTGGTCTTTTAAGTGCGAAACTATTAAAGGCTTCTCATCTAGATGATGAGAAAGTCAGTGAATTATTTGCGAATGATACAACACTAACAACTAGTAAAGCAGACTGTATTCAAAAGTGCTGCAAACGTCTATTGCAGGCAAGGGACAACAATGAAAAAGTCATGATTGCAGGTGACTATGATGCGGATGGTATCTGTTCAACAACTATCATGAAGATGACCTTGATGAAGTTAAAGATTGAACATGGTTATTACATACCAGATCGTATGAAAGAAGGATATGGATTATCTGCACATACGGTTGAACTTGCGCATCAAAAAGGGTATAGCCTTATTATCACCGTCGATAACGGTGTCAAAGCTCATGTGGCAATTCAAAAAGCCAATGAACTTGGGTTAGATATTATTATTACTGATCATCACCAAATTGACGAAGAAATCAAAACTCCATATGTAGTACATCCAAACTACATGGAAAGTGAATATTGTTATCTTTCTGGTGCAGGTGTTGCTTTGCAGATTGCACGCAATCTGATTGGTGATAATGATATCCAAGCAGCTTTTGCATGTGTTGCGGCAATTGCGGATGTAATGCCTCTATGGAAAGAAACAAGACGTATCGTTAAGCGAGGGCTAACTGTATTAAAGCAGGGTAGACCGCGTAGCTTGATCAGTCTTTTAAATCCTGGTAGCAGTATTGATATGACTTCTATTTCATTCTCTATCGTTCCAAAACTCAATAGCCTTGGACGCATGAGTGATCTTGCCAATGTCAATACGATGATTCCATTCTTACTTTCAAACAATGAAGAACAGATTGCACACTACGCTTCTCAGGTAAATCAAATCAATGAAAAGAGAAAGGAAATTAGTGCTTCCATTAGTGAGACTGCAATTAATATGATTGCGGATGAGAAGTTTCCTATCCTATATCAAGAAGATTTCCATGAAGGGGTATCTGGTTTGGTCGCAGGTCGTATCGTTTCACAATTACATCGACCAGTTCTTGTCATGGCAAAAAGCCATGATACGATTAAGGGCAGTGGAAGAAGTGTGCCTGGTTTTAATCTCTTTGATTTCTTTAAAGATTTTGAAAATCTTGTAGCCTTTGGCGGGCATGAACAGGCAGTTGGTATCTCGGTACCAATTGAAAAGTTTGAAAAGTTTTATCAACAAGCACAAGAGAAGATGGCTAAGACAGGTTATGAATATATAGAACCAGTACAAGATGCAATTCGTATTGATGTAGAGGATATTAACTTTAACAACATCATTGATATTGATTGTTTTACACCATATCCAAAAGAAATGATTGAGCCTAATTTTGCGCTTGAGGGTATGAATGTGGTAGAGCGTAAAGAGACCGCAAAGATGGTGAAATACCTAATCGCAAATAGTAGCGGAGGTTTTGAAGCTGTACTATATAAGAATAGAAATATTGTAGCTCCGATTCTACCAAAGCGTTTGATTGGAAAACTATCTATTAATCGATGGCGGAATCGCACAACCTGTCAAATGATACTCGAAGATATTGTCTGAATCTGCTATACTAAAGAATGCATATTACAAAAATTATTTTATCCGCACAGGAGGGGATTTATCATGGCATTAAAGATTGAAGATTACATTGCGTCTGTTAGAGATTTTCCAATCAAAGGAATTCTTTTTAGAGACATTACACCAATTCTAGAAAACGCAGAAGCGTTTAGAGAAGTAACGAATCGTCTATGTGATTACGCAAAGAGCGTTAACGCAGATATGATTGTTGGTCCTGAAAGTAGAGGATTTATTTTTGGCTGTCCAGTTGCAGTTCAACTAGGACTAGGTTTTGTGCCGGTTCGTAAGCCAGGAAAGCTTCCTCGCGAAACAATTAGCTGTAAGTATGAACTAGAATATGGTTCTAATGAAGTACATATGCACAAAGATGCAATTAAGCCAGGTCAGCGTGTTGTTATTATTGATGACTTATTAGCAACTGGTGGAACAGCGAAGGCTACTGCGAAGATGATTGAACAATTGGGTGGTATCGTAGCTGGTTTTGCGTTTGTGATTGAATTATACGGTGATGACATGGATGGCCGTAAAGCGCTTGAAGGCTATGACATCTATGCGATGACTCGCTTAAGCGATAAATAAGTATAATCGAAGAGCAATCTTCGATTTTTTGCAAAATAGTAGGAGGTGAAAAATATGGCTAAACGTAAAAATCCAACTGTGGCAGATGTCGTGAAAGAGGCAAGTACTTATATTCACTTGCCTGAAAATTTGGCTCTAATTGAGAAAGCGGCTAAGTATGCTTCGGAGAAACATGCAGGCATGTTCCGCAAGAGCGGTGAACCATATTTTGTACACCTTGTAAATGTAGCATATATTCTTACGACACTACGTGTCGGTCCAAAGACGATAGCGGCAGGATTCTTACACGATGTGATTGAAGACTGTAACATTACACGTGAAGAGTTGGCACATGACTTTGACGATGAAATTGCAAGTCTAGTAGAGGCTGTTACAAAGATTGGTAATCTGAACTTTAAAGGTAAAGATGATCCAGAATATCAAGCAGCTAACCATCGTAAGATCTTCATTGCGATGGCAAAGGATATTCGTGTCATTCTAATTAAGCTTGTGGATAGACTTCACAACATGCGTACGTTAGAGTTTCAGCCAGAAGCTTCACAGAAGAGAATTGCGGCAGAGACCTTGGATGTATACGCACCGATTGCGCACCGTTTAGGTATTAGTTCTATTAAGAATGAATTAGAAGATTTGTGTTTCTATTACTTGATGCCAGAAGAGTATTATCATATCGCTCATCTTGTCGAAACAAAGAAGGCAGAACGTGATGCGGCTGTTAATAAAATGATTACAGATATCTCTGCAATGTTAAAGAGTCATAAAATTAAGTTCCGTATCTTTGGTCGCTCGAAACACTTATATTCTATCTATAAAAAGATGATTCATAAACATAAACGGTTTGATGAAATCTTGGACTTACTTGCGATACGTGTCGTCTCAAAGACGGAATTGAACTGCTATGAAATTCTTGGCTACATTCATGCCAAATACAAGCCAATTCCAGGTAGATTAAAAGATTATATCGCAGTTCCAAAACCGAATATGTATCAGTCTTTACATACAACGATTCTTGGCGAAGATGCGAAGATCTTCGAAGTGCAGATTCGTACTGAAGATATGGATGCGATTGCGGAGAAAGGTATTGCGGCTCATTGGCGTTATAAAGAGGGTTCTCGTTACGATCCAAAGGCTGAACAAAAAGAGATTGAAGATAAGCTATCTTGGTTTAAAGATTTCGCTACGTATAGTGAAAGTGAAACCAATACTTCTGCGACAGATTATATGGAGTTATTGCAGAAGGATGTCTTTGAGGCCAATGTATATGTAATGACTCCGAAGGGAAGAGTCATTGATTTACCGGCTGGGGCTACACCAATTGACTTTGCATACCGTATCCATACCGATGTAGGACATACGATGGTTGGTGCAATTGTCAATGATGCAATTGTACCGCTAACGACAGAATTACATACTGGTGATGTTGTAAATATCAAGACATTAAAGGGTACTGGTCCATCTGAAGACTGGCTCAAAATTGTTAAGACAGCACAAGCTCGAAATAAGATCCGTGCATATTTCTTAAAGAAGGAATCAGAGAAGCGTGAAGAGAAGATTGAAGAAGGCGAAAAGATTTTGATAGAAGAACTTCGTAAACGCGGTGTTGATCCAAAGGAATTTATGGATCGTAAAAAGATTGATAGTATCTCAACTGGGTTCCAAGTATCTAACTACAATGATTTTATGTATGCAATTGCGGTAAAGTCGATTAACCCATCGTTAGCTGCTGAACGTTTAACAAATGTAAAACAGCGTTCAACAGAAGATGGAAATTTATCACGTGTACTCAATAAAGAGACGGTACACCGTGTTTCTAAATCAGGACTAGTCGTTCCTGGTGTTGAATCGATGAAGATGTCACTAGCACACTGTTGTTTACCAGTCTATGGTGATCAAATTATTGGGTATATAACACGAAGCGAAGGTGTTAAGGTTCACCGTATAGATTGTCCTAATATTAGGAATGAGAAAACAAAACTCATTCATGTAATGTGGGAAGATGGTGATGCGGATCGTATGTATGATTCTGATCTCAGCATCATCTGTAATGATCGACCACACTTACTTACGGATATTGTTAATACAATCTCACAATGCAAGGTACAACTTGAATCAATTAATGTTACAGTCAACCATGAAACACTAACATCTACTGTAAAAGTATCGATGCGAGTAAGAAATTTGGAACAGATGGACAATGTCTTTGCGAATATTCGTAAAGTAGAGTCTGTACTCAGTGTTGATCGTACAACACATTAATAAATTACTTGAGAAAAGTAAGCGTAAGGGCTATAATACTACTAAATTCTTAGAAAGAGAGTTCTTGTTAGAAGACGATAGAGCGACAATGGTATGGTGCAAGCATTGGCGGATTCTTACAGGATTGACACTCTGGAGAAGATATCCTGAAATTAGTAGGGATAAACGTATTCCACGTTACGGAAAGAGCGCATGAGAAATCATGAACTAAGGTGGTACCGCGCACAAAGCGTCCTTGGATAGGGACGCTTTTATATTTGTTTAAAGGAGGAAAAAACTATGAGTTATCAAACACCACGAGGAACTTACGACATTTTGCCAGATGAGATGAATCGTTGGCATCACGCAGAAGAAGTTATTCGTGAAACGACAAAACGTTATCGTTACCGTGAGATTCGTACACCATATTTTGAAGAGACAAAAGTATTTAAGCGTGAAAATGACTCCAGTGATATGGTCAACAAGGAAATGTACACATTTGATATGGGTACACATTCCTATACATTAAGACCAGAAGGAACTGCAGGTGTTATCCGTGCATTCGATCAACATAAGCTATATGGCTCGATGGAGATGCCTGGTAGATTCTATTATCTTGGTGCGATGTTCCGTCATGAAAATCCACAAAAGGGAAGACAAAGACAGTTTACACAGTTCGGCGTTGAAAACATCGGCGCAAAGTCTCCTGAATTAGATGCGGAAACAATCGCCCTAGGATATGACATTGTGAAACAAATGGGCATCTCAAGTATTAAAGTATGTATTAATACACTTGGTGATGACGCCTCAAGATCTGCGTATCGTACTGCTTTAAAGGAATATTTTCAGCCACATCTAGAAGAACTATGCGGTGATTGTCATCGTCGTTATGAGCAGAATCCTTTACGTATTTTGGATTGTAAAGTAGACCACGATAAAGAATGCATGCATACAGCACCAAAACTTGCGGATTACTTAAATGAAGAATCTAAGGAATACTTCAATCGAGTGCTTGCATGTTTGGATGCACTAGAGATTCCATATGAAGTGGACGATCATCTTGTAAGAGGACTGGATTATTATACGCATACAGTATTTGAGGTCGTATCTACAAGACCGGATAGTGGTGCTCAAGCTACAATCTTTGCGGGTGGACGTTATGACCACTTTGTAGAGTATTATGGCGGACCAGAAATGTCTGGTATTGGTTTTGCGATTGGTATGGAACGCTTGATTAACTTAGCGACTGAGGAAGGACATGACTTTGGCGATGAAAATACATGTGATGTGTATGTTATCGGTTTAGGTGATGTAGGAACATCTGTTTTAAAGACAGTACAACAGCTACGTCATGCAGGTTATAGTGCGGAAGCTAACCTTGTACAACGTTCACTAAAGGCACAGTTTAAGAGTGTTGATCGTAACAAAGCAAAATACGTAGTCATTCTTGGTGAAGATGAAGTTAAGAATGGCACAATGAATGTAAAGAATATTTCTGATAAGTCCCAGGTAACAATCAACCAGGGTGAATTATTAGAGACACTCAAACAATGGGAGAATAAGTAATGGAAAGAACACATGAAAATGGAACTTTGCGTCTAGCAAATGTAGGTGAAAAAGTTACGTTAGTTGGTTGGGTTGCCAAGCGTCGTAATCTAGGATCACTTGTATTTATTGATTTACGTGACCGTAGTGGGATCGTACAGTTAACATTTGATGAAAGTATCGCAGATGCTGTAAAGGATGTTCGTAATGAATACATCTTGCAGGTAACAGGTACAGTTGAAAAGCGAAAGGACGCAAACCCAAAGATTGCAACAGGTGAAATTGAAATTCATGTTGCGTCTGTTAACATCGTTAATAGTGCGGAAACAGCACCTATCACAATTGCGGATGATACTGATACGAGTGAAGATACACGTTTGAAATATCGATATCTCGACTTACGTCGTTCTGTATTACAACAGAATTTAATCTTACGTCATAAGGTATGTATGGTTGCTAGAAATGTTTTGGACAGACAAGGTTTCGTGGAAGTTGAAACACCAATCCTAGCAAGAAGTACACCAGAAGGGGCACGTGATTATCTTGTTCCATCTCGTATCTATAATGGTAAGTTCTGGGCTCTTCCACAATCACCACAGATTTATAAGCAGTTGTTGATGATTGGTGGAATGGAAAAGTACTTCCAGATTGCTAGATGTTTCCGTGATGAAGACTTACGTGCAGACCGCCAACCTGAATTTACACAGATCGATATTGAAATGAGCTTTGGGGATGAAGATACAATCTTTGCGGTTGTTGAAGATCTCATGCAAAATATCTTCAAAGAAACAAAGAACTACAAACTAGAAGATCATTTTGTGCGTATCCCATGGGCTGAATGTATGAGACGCTTTGGTAGTGATAAACCAGATATGCGTTTTGGTAATGAGATTCAAGATATTACATCTGTATTTGAAAATACAGAATTCCAAGTATTCAAGAATACAATTGAAAACGGTGGAGTTGTAAACTGTGTGAAGTTTGAAAATGCGGCTGATAAGTATAGCCGTAAAGGTTTAGATCAATTACAAGACTTTGTAAAACACGGCTTTAAGGCAAAAGCACTTGCATATCTCAAGATGGAAAATGATTTATTAACTGGTTCTATCGCAAAGGTATTAAGTGAGGAAGAAAAGGCGAAGTTAGTAGAGAAGTTGGGTCTTGCAAATAACGACTTGGTACTAGTCATTGCGGATAGCGCAAGAATTGCACAGACATCTTTAGGTGCATTACGTGTACGTTTAGGACATGAGTTAAACTTGATTCCTACGGAAGAGACTTATAAGTTCCTTTGGGTTACGGATTTCCCAATGTTTGAGTACAGTGAAGAAGATCAGCGTTGGGTAGCAGCACATCATCCATTTACAGCACCAAAGGAAGAAGATGTAGATAAACTATTCACTGATCCAGGACACGTTTCTTCACGTGCCTATGACTTAGTATTAAATGGATATGAACTCTTATCTGGTTCAATTCGTATTCATAGTCAAGAATTACAGGCTAAGGTATTTGAAGCAATCGGACTTTCACTAGAAGATGCGAAAGCTCGTTTTGGTTTCTTCTTAGATTCCTTCCGTTACGGAACACCTCCACATGGTGGTGTAGGTATTGGCCTAGAACGTTTAATCATGGTATTAGCTGGTACAGATAACATCCGTGATGTTGTGGCATTCCCAACAACAAATAGTTCCTTTGACCTTATGAGTGAAGCACCAAATGTTGTTGATAAGAAACAATTAGATATTTTGGGTATCGAAATCTCTAAGCAAGAAAAATAAAAGTGTCAAGACTATTCTTATTTCCCTCTAGTGCTATAATACATATGCCGGAGGGAACATATTTTTCCTACAATATGATATAAGGGAGTTCTGATTGCGTAAGATGGAGTGAAAACTCGTTACGAGCGAGGATCCAGAAGTTTTACCAAGGACACCCACCTCTACAGAAGAGGGAACTATATCTACCTTCGGTCTTAATATTTCTTTAAGTCGGTTATGATACCGACTTTTTTTGATAAAATGATAGTGTTGAAGGAGGAATTCAATGATGAAGAAGTTAATGATGATTGTTCTATGTGCATTCATGCTTGGTTGCACTCCAAAGGAACAATACAAATTAGACTATGTAACAGATGGTACAATCTCCGAGTTTACAGAGATCACAGATAAGGAACCATCCATTAAGGAGATTTCATTACCATCCGCTATTACATTCTTTGAAAATAAATATTCAGGTGTAATGGTATTTGCGAAACCTGACTCACGATATAGTCAAAAAGCATTCGCGGTATTAAATCAAGCTGCTAAGGATGCTGGGGTTACGGTCTACTATGTGGATGTAAGTAGAAAATTCTACAAGACAGATGAAGAGTTTATGAAATATCGTGAAAAGGTTGAAGAGTTTATCGATGTAACATACCTTGAAAATCCACAGGGTGGAGGAACATCTCTCTACATTCCGGATGTTATGGCAGTTAAAAATGGTAGAGTTGTAGATTTCCATGTAGGTGTCTTAGATGACTATGATATAGATGTAAATCCAAAAATGACAGATGAGCAGTATCAAAAGATTTACAATATCTACGCTGATTTAATTAAAATTACGACAGCGAAGGATTCAGCGAAATAAAACGCTGTTTTAGCCGTTGCAAGCATGTACAAAACAAGATAAAATAACAAGGTACATGAAGAATAGGTGGTGTAATTTATGGAATTTTGGAGTTCATTAGGATTCTTCATTGCTGGAGGATTAATCGGTGCAATCGTAACATTCTTTTTAACAAGAAAATATTTCGAAAAGCAACTGAAAGAAAATCCACCAATCAATGAGAAGATGGTTCGTGCAATGTTTATGCAAATGGGACGTAAGCCAAGTGAGGCACAGATTCGTTCCGTTATGAAATCCATGAATCAATAAAAGAAGTCTTGGGACTTCTTTTTTTATACATCGACAAGGAAATACACAAATTGAATCGTATTTATAAAACAATGTTAGGTAATTATTTTGGGTTGTAAAAAAATCACAGAAAAATAGTGGGGAATCGTGTATTTATTGCGCAAATGTCTATTATTTCATATCTTTTAGTTTTATAATATATGGAGGTATTATGAAGGAGGACATATGAGTACTGAAAACAAAAAAGTTTTCGAAGCTATGGATGGTAATACCGCAACTGCCCACGCCGCGTATGCTTTTACGGAAGTAGCCGGTATTTATCCAATTACACCGTCATCGCCTATGGCGGAAAATGTTGATGCATGGTCAACAGCAGGTCGTAAGAACGTGTTTGGAGATCGTGTTAAGGTTGTGGAAATGCAGTCTGAAGGTGGTGCTGCCGGAGCAATTCACGGTGCATTACAGGCTGGTTCTTTAGCTACAACATTTACAGCTTCACAGGGTCTATTATTAATGATCCCAAATATTTACAAGTTAAAGGGTGAAATGTTACCAGGAGTTATCCACGTAGCAGCTCGTACTTTAGCTACACACACATTAAGTATCTTCGGTGATCACTCTGATATTTATGCTTGTCGCCAAACAGGTATTGTTCAGATCTGTTCACACTCCGTACAGGACTGTATGGATTTAGCTGGTGTTGCACACTTGGTCGCAATTGATCAACGTGTACCAGTAATGCATTTCTTTGATGGTTTCCGTACATCACATGAAATCGATAAGATTGAAGTGATGGACTATGACTACTTAAGAAGCTTAGTTAACCAAGAGAAGCTAGAAGAGTTCCGTGCTTTAGCACTAAACCCACACACAAACCCAGTTGTTCGTGGTGGTACACAGAACGATGATATCTTCTTCCAGGCTGCCGAAGCTCAAAATAATCACTTCGCAAATATTCCAGCTGTAGTAGCTGATTATATGAAGAAGATTTCTGAGCATACAGGTCGTAACTATGCACCATTTACATATGTAGGTGCTCCTGATGCTGAACGTGTCATTATTGCTATGGGTTCTGTAACAGATACTATTACAGAAACAATCAATACACTCGTTAAGAGAGGCGAAAAAGTAGGTTTAATTAAGGTCTACTTATATCGTCCATTCTCTGTTGAGTTCTTGAAGTCTGTTCTTCCAGCAACTGTTAAGAAGATTGCTGTATTAGACCGTACTAAAGAACAGGGTGCGCGTGAGCCATTATTCTTAGATGTTGTATATGCTTTACGTGATATCAAGGATCTAACAATCGTTGGTGGACGTTATGGTCTATCTTCTAAGGATACAAACCCTTCTCATATCAATGGCTTATTTGAAGAATTGAAGAAGGATTCTCCAAAGGAAGAGTTCACAATTGGTATTGAAGATGATGTTACAAATCTTTCGATTGAACCAGTTGATATTACAGTTGATGCTGACTATACATCATGTATCTTCTATGGTTTAGGTTCTGATGGTACTGTAGGTGCTAACAAGTCAACAGTTAAGATTATTGGTAACAATACTGATTTATACTCACAGGCTTACTTTGCATATGACTCAAAGAAGTCTGGTGGTGTAACTCGTTCTCACTTAAGATTTGGTAAGAGCCCAATTCATAGCCCATATTACATTGATAAGGCTGACTTTATTTCTTGTTCATTAGATAGCTACTGCTTCCAGTTTGATATGGTTCGTGACCTTAAGGAAGGCGGAACATTCTTACTGAACACAACGATCCCAGCAGAAGAAATTGCAGATAGATTACCTAACCGCATCTTAGCTAGACTTGCTAGACGTCATGCGAAGTTCTATATCATTAACGCAACTAAGATAGCGCAAGATACAGGCATGGGACGTTTCACAAATACAATCTTACAGGCTGCATTCTTCCGTCTCAATGAACAGATTATGCCATATAGCACATCCTTAGAATTAATGAAGGATTCTGCTCGTCATACATATGCGCGTAAGGGACAGGATGTTGTAAACAAGAATATCTTAGCAATTGAAACAGGTGCTTCAGGAATCGTTGAAGTAACTGTAGATCCAGCTTGGGCTGACTTACAATTCGATAAGTCTGTTAAGGGTACAACTGGTGATGCATTCTATGATGAATATGTAACACCAATCAATCACTTACAGGGTCAGGATATGCCAGTATCTTCATTCTTAAACTTTGGCGTAACAGATGGTACATTAAATCCTAATGTTGCATTCAAGGAAAAGAGAACAATCGCAACACTCGTTCCTGAATGGGAAGCTGATAAGTGTATCCAGTGTGGTAAGTGTGGATTTGCATGTCCTCACGCTACAATTCGTTCATTCTTAATGGATGAAGAAGAAGTTGCTACAGCTCAAAAGATTGCTGCTGAAAACAACGTTGAATTAACATTGAAGGATCCTTCTCCTGCATATAAGGGAGCTAAGGAGGCTAACCTCAAGTTTAGAATTCAAGTATCAACACGCAACTGTGTAGGCTGTGGTGTATGTATTACAGTATGTCCTACTAAGGCATTATCACCAGCTGACGTTAAGTCTCAGTTAGGTCAAGAGCCAGTAGCTGATTATCTATACAAGCACACAACATATAAGAAGGAATTCGGTAACAATAATACTGAAGGTGGTATCTCCTTGATGATGCCTTACTTCGAAGTATCTGGTTGCTGCCCAGGATGTGGTGAAGCTCCTTACTACCGTTTAGCTTCTCAGTTATTCGGTAACGATATGTTAATTGCTAACGCTACAGGTTGTTCAATGATTTACTGCTCTGCTACTCCATCAAACCCATTCGTACAGGATGAAAATGGTGAAGGTGTTGCTTGGGCTAACTCATTATTCGAAGACAACGCTGAATACGGTTATGGTATGGCAATTGCTCAGTCATACAAGAGTGCTCGTATCCTTAAGATTATGGAAGACAACCTTGATAAGGTTGAAGCTGACTTGAAGGCATCATTCGAAGCTTATATCGCTGCTAATGATGACCGTAATGTTCAAAGAACAATCGTTAACAAGTTGATTGAACAGGTTAAGGCTTCTTCTAACCAAGAGGTTAAGGAACTACTCAAACTTGAAAGAGACCTTGTGTCTAAGTCTGTTTGGATCATCGGTGGTGACGGATGGGCTTATGATATTGGCTACGGTGGATTAGACCATGTAATGGCTAATAACCTAGATGTAAACGTATTAGTACTTGATACTGAAGTTTACTCCAATACAGGTGGACAATCATCTAAGTCATCTCAGGCTTCATCTATCGCGAAGTTTGCTTCCGGTGGTAAGCAGGGTGCTAAGAAGGATATCGGTCAGATCTTCATGGAATACGGTACAGCTTATGTTGCACAGGTATCTATGGGCGCTAACCAATCCCAGACAATCAAGGCATTCAAAGAAGCTGAAAGTTATAAGGGACCATCAATCATCATCGCTTATTCACCATGCTTAGAGCACGGTATTAAGGGTGGATTGACTAACATGCCTAACGTTCAGAAGAATGCGGTTGCTTGTGGTTATACAGTTCTATACCGTTTTGACCCAAGACTTGAGAAGCCATTACAGATTGACTCTCGTACACCAGACTTCTCTAAGTTCAATGACTTCTTACTCAACGAAGCTCGTTACTTCAACTTACCTAAGGTATTAGGTCAAGAAGAAGCAGATAAGTTATTTGAGAAGGCTCGTAAGGATGCTGAAAAGCGTTATAACAGACTCTTGTTCAAGAAGAGAGTTCAAGACGAAGAAACTTCTGAATAATTAAACTTAAAACATATCCTCTTCATTTAGAGGATATGTTTTTCTTGTTTGTATATTCATGATGTTATACTAAAGCAAAGTGAGGTACATATGAAACACTTTCTATTAAGAACTAGACAGGCACTCTTTAGTCCGATACAAAAAATACAGTTAATCTTACAACCTAAGATGTTAAAAGGTGAACATGCATTATTAGATTTAGTGGATGTATTAAAAGAAAAGCACCTTAATCGGTATATGGTTGTTACGACAGCTGGATTTATCAAAAGGGGGACATTACAACCATTCTTCGAAAGATTAGATCAAAGTAATATCGCTTATAGTATCTTTCATGACGTAAAGCCAGATCCAGAGATTTCGGATGTCGAAAATTTAAAGGAATATTATATAAATGAAGGTTGTCAAGGACTCATCGCAATCGGTGGAGGTTCTGTCATTGATTGCTCAAAAGCTGCACTAGCTTGTGTACAAAGTAGTCATCTTGATGTAAAGACAGTATTAGAGACAGGAAGAGTATCTAAAATATTACCATTTTTTATCGCTGTACCGACGACTGCTGGTACTGGTTCTGAAGTGACTGCTGGTGCTGTTATTACAGATCCAATAAGGAAGCGTAAGTATGCGCTAAGTCATTTATTTCTCATTCCAAAGTATGCCGTCTTGGATGCTTCACTTTTGACTACATTACCACCTAAGATGACAGCTTATACAGGTATGGATGCATTGACACATGCAGTAGAAGCGTATATCAATCATTTTAATAATCGTAAGACAAATGAGTATGCGCTAGAGGCCATTCAGTCTATTTTCCAATATTTAATTCCTAGTTTTGAAGATGGATCAAACATAACATATCGTTTAGAACTCTTAGAAGCCTCTTATAAAGCTGGCGTAGCGATTACCAATAACTATATTGGCTACGTACATGCAATAGCACATGGTATTGGGGGTATGTATCATTTACAACATGGTATGATTAATGCCATTATTTTACCGATTGTATTGGAAGAATATGGGGACACAATCACAAAGAAACTAGCTCATATTGCGGATATCGTAGGCATTGCTGGTCATACAGATCAACAGAAGGCAGAATATTTTATCAAAAAACTAAAAGAAATAAACCAAGTATTAGGCATTCCAACATCAATACCAGAGATACAGGATTCAGATATACATTATCTTGCGACTGGTGCAGAGAAGGAAGGCAATCCTACATATCCAACGCCAGTCACTTGGGATGTTGAGCGTTTTGAAAAAGTCATTCGCAAGATACAGCAGGGGTATTCAGTCTAAGAAAATAAAAGGCTATGACACATAAATGTCATAGCTTATTTTAATGATTAAGCACGTCCAGAGTACTTACCATCAGCTGTAGAGATTTCGATTACTTCTCCTTCGTTGATGAATAATGGTACACGAACATTTAAGCCAGTTTCTACAGTAGCGTTCTTTGTAGCAGATGTTGCTGTGTTACCCTTAACTGCAACTTCGCACTCTGTAACCTGTAAGTTAACCTTATCTGGTAACTGTACACCTAAGATTTCTCCGTTATAAACCTGAATGTTTACCATTGAAGATTCCTTAAGGAAGTTCTTTTCCCAGTCTAAGCGGCTTGCTGGAATTTCGATCTGTTCATATGTTTCTGTATCCATGAAGATTAAGTTTGCACCATCGTTATAGAGGTACTGCATTTCTCTTTTATCGATGAAAGCTTCTTCTACACGGTCAGAACCAATTAAGCTAAGTTCCTTAACAACACCTGTTCTTGGATTCTTAACTTTAACAGCAACCTTCATCTTAGCCATAGCTGTCTTATTACGGTCAACTGTAATTGCTTGGTATAAATCACCTTCCCAAACGAAACACTGACCTGGTTTAATTTCTGTTGATTGAATCATGGTATTAACTCCTTTCAATTTCCGTTTATAATTTTCTCTTAATATTGGCTTTTTTACAACCTTTTCAACCGAAAAAAGTAAATAAATTATCTGTTCTAGCAAGTTTATAAAAAATAATTCTAATTTTCAGGAAAATATAGGGCAGTTTATGAATGTTACAAATATTATGAAGCATTGACTATCGTGATGCATAAATGGTACAATTTGAACATAGATTTGGTGAGGGGAATGTATGAGTTTTTTTGAAAAAGTCTTTCGGTTTGGACTCATTGCAATTGGTTTAATTTTGGAAGCAATAATAGTTCGTAATCTATTTTTATTTTTTACAGCACATTTTGTATGGATAGAAATAGTACTACGATTACTTAGCATGATAGTTGTTATCAATATCATTAATAATTCACGTCATTTATCTGCAGATATGTTATGGATTTTATTAATTATATTATTCCCGATCCCTGGTACAGCATTGTTCCTATTGTTGGGAGCAAATTTAATTACATCTAAAACTTTTAGAGAACTAATTAAAAGTACAGCCGATTCCAAGAAATACTATGTTCAAGATGAAACAGTTTTAAAAGAGTTAGAAGAAATGGCACCTCAGATGAAAGGTGATTTTCATTATTTGTCTAAGACAGAAGGATATCCAATCTATCGCAATTCTGATTTTGATTATTATCCTCTAGGAGATATTGGTTATCCTGTAATGCTAGAGGAAATGAAGAAGGCAAAGAAATTTATCTTCTTAGAGTACTTTACAATTGAAAAAGGAAACCTTTGGGAAGGTATGCATACAATCCTGAAAGAAAAAGTTGCTCAAGGCTTAGATGTGCGTGTAATGTATGATGATATGGGTACAATTCACTCGCTTCCAACAAGCTATGCAAATATGCTTGAAAGTGAAGGAATCAAGTGTGTACGCTACAACAAGATTAATCCATTCTTAGGTGCAGTTATGAATCATCGTGACCATCGTAAGATAATGGTTATTGATGGCACAGTAGCATTCTCGGGTGGTATGAATTTAGCAGATGAATACATTAATCAGAAGATGGTCTTTGGCCACTGGAAGGATAATGTAATTCGAGTTAAGGGTGAAGCAGTTTGGTCCTATACTGTACTCTTCTTAACAAACTGGAATGCGATTCGTAAAACTGATGATGATTATACAGTCTTCAAGGTAGACTCTGTTACACAGCATACAGATGGCTATATTTCCCCATATGGTGAAACACCATTTGATGGAGAAAACACAGGGCAGAATATCTATATGAATATATTGAATCGTGCCAGTGAGTATGTATACATTTGTACACCATATTTAATTATTGATACTGAATTAGAAAATGCATTAATCTTAGCAGCTAAACGTGGTGTAGATGTACGTATTATTACGCCAGGGATTCCAGATAAGAAGATCGTTTGGAATATTACAAGATCGTTCTATCGCAATCTGATCGATGGTGGCGTAAAAATCTATGAGTACACACCAGGCTTTATTCATGGGAAAGTATTTGTGAGTGATGATATAGTTGCGACGGTTGGTACAATTAATCTTGATTATCGCTCTCTATATTTACATTTTGAAAATGGCACATATCTCTACGGTTCTAAGAAAGTACTAGATGTACGTGATGATATGTTAGATACCATCAGTAAATCGCACCAGGTTCAAAAGGGTGAAATTAAGGATGGATTGTTACGTAGATTATTTATTGGTGTTGTGAAGTTATTTGCACCATTATTATAAAAATAAATGAAGATGCTATAAAGCTTAAGCATCTTCATTTTTATCAATCTCATATGTTGATTCAGTAGACTGTGTAAGTGTTTCTGATTCGTCTGGTTTTATTTCTACATACTTATAGAAATAGTATAGCGCATGTGCATAATAGGCACAGAATACTCTGTATTGTGTAAGAATTAGCACAATAAGTAAAGGAATAAACATTGCGGTAATTAATGGAATCATTGATTTAGTGATTGTATATAAAGAACTAGGGTCTTCAAGAGTAACTAATGGGATTAGAACGGTACCACCAAAGATGGTTTTTATAATAGGGAATATGATAACTAGGGTAAAGAGAAAGGCTGCTAAGCATATCCAGATGTAGTGAATATCCATTTTAATCATATCTTTGAATGAATCAATAGCCTCTTTTATACTATGTCTGATTGCGTCTTGATATGCGTGTGGTGGGTAAGTATAAATCGCAAATGCAATAAAAATTGTTAAATAGTAAAGTACTAATTTTGGAATCAGTAATAAAAATGTATTGGAGATAAAGTATGCAAATAAATTATCTAAGAATGCTATAAAAGAAGAGATACATAAGATAATTAGCCATTTCTCCTTTACGGGTTCAAAGAGATCAATTAGTTTGGTATAAGAGCCTTGTGCAATTCTATAAATTTGCATGAGGATTAGAAGCGTGAAAAACTGCATTATAATTGAACTAATAAATGATAGAAGGAAACTTGATTGTACTACTTCGAAAAAGTTAAGTTGACTGATATTATCAGTTAAAATCATCTGAATGGCCTGGAAATCAGAGAGAATAGTGATTAATAATTGTAAAAATAAATACAAAAGAAAGTATCTCCAAAAACTCTTCTTCCGAATCTGATACACATGATTATAAAATTTATTATCGACAAACATATTCGTTCTCTCACTTTCTATTAATTATGTAATATGCCTAAATAAATCTACTATATGTATATTATATCACTAGAAAAATAACATATTTAAAATAATTTTATAAAATTTAATGTACATTGAATATTCAAAAAAATGAATATTCATCCTATAATAATCATAGGAGTTAAACTATGGACTATAATAATCAGTTAATGAGCAAAAATGGACTTGCAGTACTAAGTCTTGCAAAAGCCCTTATAAAATATAAAGTTGGGGATAGGACACCAACTGTTACAGAGTTAAGTGAGAAACTGAATATTTCAAGAGGTACTGCACAATCTGCGCTTAAGACCTTGCAGAATAATAATGCGATTCATATTGTAAGTAAAGGACACTTAGGATCTTATGTAATTGAAAAGAATGATAAGATTCTACTTGAACTTGCAGGCATTAATTTACTGGTAGGTGCTATGCCATTACCATATTCTAGAAAATATGAAGGACTAGCAACAGGCATTATAACAACCATGGAAAATAAACATGGTATCCCAATGACACTTTCGTATATGAGAGGTGCTAAGAATCGAATCGCAATGGTCTTAGAGAATCGTTATAATTTTGCGGTTGTGTCGAAATATGCAGCGAAAGAGTTTTTAGATACGCATAAAGGTCAAATTGATATTGTATGTGAATTTGGGGAAAGTACTTATTGTTCGTCGCATGTTATTGTATTCCATGATGCACATATAAAAGATATTCAGGATGGTATGCGAATTGGTATCGATCGTGACTCAATTGATCAAAGTGATATAACAAAGCGTGCATGTGGAATGAAAAAGGTTGAATTTATTCCTGTTGAATCAAACAATTTACTGCGACTTGTTCAAAATGGTGAGATTGATGCGGCTGTTTGGAATGAAGATGAAATCATTGATAAGATGTCAAAAATAAATTACGTGAAAGTTACAATTGATGATAATGATGATACAAATGCAGTTATTGTAACAAATGGTAAATCACCTGAAATGACTGAACTATTACGTCAGATGCTTGATGTAAAAGAAACCTTAACGATTCAAAATCTTGTTCTAGATGGAATTGTAACACCGAGTTATTAGGTAATATATTATGAGAATACAAGATGAAAAGTTTCGTCGTATCTGTAATTTTAGAGATTTAGGTGGTTATTTTACCCAAGATGGTAAAAAGGTTAGAACAGGACTGTTATATCGTAGTTGTTACCTAGGGTGGATGAATGAAGAAGAACTACATCATTTACAAGATTTAGGGATTAAAACGGTATTAGACTTGCGTACATCATATGAAGCATTTGATAATCCGGACCCAGTTATTGAAGGAATTGAAAATTATAGAGTAAGTGGAATGCGTGACCGTAATGGGGAGGGTGTAGATTTCTCACCGTATGGGATTCATAAGATGATCATTTCAGATGATAGTGATCAAGAAACATTGCATAAGCATATGGTCCAATTATATCGGGATATGATGTTTAGGAATGAAGGTTTCATGTTTATCATTGAAATGATGAAACAGAATATAGAATTTCCAATACTATTTCATTGTGCTACTGGGAAGGATAGAACAGGTGCTATCGCAGCTCTTATGTATTTATTACTAGGTGTATCTATCGAAGATATTATGGAGGACTATCTATTATCTAATCAGGCTTATTATGAACGTATTGAAAAGGCACTAGAAAAAAATCAATGCGCAATCAAGAAGGAACCGACACTTAAACGAATCATCATGATGGAAGCAGGTGTAGATGAACAGATGGGTAGGGAAATGCTTGATGGTATATTAGATAAATACTCTAGCTATGAAGAATTCTTCTTGAAAGAATATGGTATTGATGAAGGTATGCGCGAATATGTTCGTAGCATGTTCCTTATATAATTTTTGTTGACTATAAAAGTAATTGTAGGTATTATTGAAATATCAATATACAATATTCTGTATAATGGAGATAAGATGTTAAAGGATAGAATAGAAATACTTAGATCAGCAGCAGTTATCAATGATAATGTTGCACAATATGTAAATAAAGTTATAGATGCATTAGAGAAATACCAGTTTGATGAGTCAAAGATGGAGATGTTTACTACACATCTTGCAATGGCAGTACAACGTATTTTGACAAATGGAGAAGTGGAGCATCTTGATGAATCCATTTGGAGTGAAGTGAAAATTTTTGATACATTCAATGAAGCAAAACAGGTCTATGCAAGCATTATTAGTGATGCGCCTGTACAGATTCCAGAGAGTGAAGAAAAGTTCTTGTTAATGCATTTATGTAACTTACTTCAAAAAGAGAACTAAAAGGAGAATTTAATTTATGAAAATTGTTGTTGGTGGACAAATTAATAAGCAAGAAATTCATGACTATATCCAAAAATATTTTGGAGAAGGAAATGTAGAACTTGCTGTAAAAAATGATTTAGATGCTGTTATGGCTATGAAAGCAGGACAGTTTGATTATTACATTGGTGCTTGTAATACAGGTGGAGGTGGTGCATTAGCAATGGCAATGGCTCTACTTGGAGCAGGGGCATGTAAAACAATTTCTATGCCTGGAAAGATTTTATCGGATGAAGAGATTATACAAGCTGTAAATGAAGGGAAAACTGCATTTGGTTTTACTTCTCAACATATGGAACAGGTTTTACCAGTTTGGTTGAAAGCTATTCAAGAAAAGAATAGCTAAGATATACCTAATTAACGAAAGGGGATAATTATAATGAGGTATTTAGTATTAGCCGCTATTGGTGCATTAGCATCTATTCTAGCGAACAGAGGTATTGCGGTATTCAATGATGGATTCCGCCCAATCGTTCCACAATTCTATGATGGACAAATTTCAAGAAAAGAATTAGCAACAATGAGTTTCGCGATTAGTTTTGGTTTAGTAATTGGATTTGCTATTCCAACATCTATCGCTGCTTCTATTATTCTAATTCACTGTATTTTACTAACAACAGATATTATTGGTACATTCTGCCCTGATTCTCTTGTTGGTACAGTAATCGCAGGTGTAGTCGGTGCTGCATACGGCGTTGCTATTTTATTAGGTTTAGAATCTATCGTTAACTTATTTGGTTCTTTACCATTTAACTTCTTAGCAAATCTAGGATCAGTATCTTCATATATTACAGCTGCATTTGCTATTTTCCCAGCGGTTGCTGTCGGTTATCAACACGGCTTCAAGAAGGGAGCAGTTGCTGGATTAATCACATTAGTTGTTTACTTATTAACAGTTAAGTTTGGTAAATTTGCTCTTGGTGAAGCAAAGGTTGCTTTAAATGGTTTTGGTATGGCTATGCTAGCAGGTATGGTTTGTCTACTAGTATTTGCTACAGGCGTTAAAGGTACAGGCGATGCAAATAGTTCATTGGTTACTACATTTGGTGATAAGGTTAAGAGAATTCGCTCTAACTGGTGGTTATTAGCTATTATGGGTGGATTAGTTGCTATGGCTACATCTTTAGGTATTGTTGCAGGTGACCCAATCTCTCTTGGACTTGTTTCCGAAGGATCATGGGCTGAAGCAGCAATGGTTGCGTTAGCACGTGCTATTGGATTTGTTCCACTTGTATTTACAACTGCAATTGTTACAGGTGTATATGGACCAGCAGGTTCTACATTTGTATTTGTCGTAGGTCTATTATTACATGGCAATCCATTTGTGGCTGTTATTGCAGGCGCAGTTGTCATGGTAGTTGAATTAGCATTAATCAACGTATTTGCAAAGGGTATGGATAAGTTCCCTGGTATGAAGGATATGGGTGAACACATTCGTACATCTATGAATAAGGTTCTTGAAGTTGCATTAACAGTTGGCGGTGTAGTAGCGGCAGAAGCTATGGCAGCTAAATTTGTAGGTATTACAGGATTTGGTGCACTATTTGTTGTAGGTTGCTTACTGTTGAACCGTATTTCTAAGAAACCAATAGTTGAATTAGCAGTTGGACCTGTAGCGTGCATTGTATTCGGTATCTTACTAAATATCTTATTAGTACTACAATTGATTGCATTAGCACCGGTTGCATAAATTAATATGCAAAGTGCGGTACGGGTAAATTTGCCGCGTGCCGCACTTTTCACTTTATGTATAGAAAGGGCAGAATATGAAAGTAGAACATATGCATCGACTAGCAAATTTAAATCCATTTCATTCGGTAATTCGTTCAAGACCAGTTCTAGAAGGAAATGGTTTATTATTGGGTGTAAAGAATGACTTTCATATTCAACCTACATTTATCCAAGATTTAGTAGATTCAAAAAATTATCAACTTCATACGATTGATGCAATGGCAAACGGTGGAAGAGCAATAGATTTACAGTTAATAAATCCAATTACCGGTAATTACATGAGTGGTTCTTCTTCTGGAACAGCAATCAATGTTTTTCTTGGTATGAATGATATAGGAATTGGATCCGATGGTGGTGGCTCCATTTTAGCACCTGCTATGTGTTTAAATTTATTTGGATTTATTTCCTATCTCATCGATAAGGAAAATATGAATCTATATTCGAAGGTATCTACCGACAACATTAAATTTCGACCATCACTTGGTTATATTACAAAGGATTTCAATATATTAAAAGATATAATTAAGATGACAGTACCTTTAGAAAAAGGACAAAATACTAAAATTTATGTTTCAAAAATGGATACAACTACATATCCATTTGAGATTGAGAAAACCAATTTTCCTGATATCTATGGTGACAGAAAAGATAACATTTTATTCTTAGAACAAGTATTACCGAGTGTTGATTTTATCATCTCTAAAGAAGGTCCTATTGATATAGAGGGATTTGGAGATAGTGTATTTGGTCACTTTGATGAAAGAACAAAATTTATTCAAAGAAAAGCTAAGAAAGGATTATTGCGTGTAGCGAATATGGTGGGTGCTACATCAATATCGATTCCAACAGATGAACTTGGTGTTAGTTATCTTGGAATCTGTGAGTCAATTCCTTCCAAAATTTCAGTGATGTTAGAGAAGATGGAAGAACTTGTGATTCCACAGGATGAATTGATTGAACGTTATTTTAGAAATCCAGAAACATGGTTTCGGAAAGGTTATGGAGAATAAATATGAAATATCAGAATATTACATACTCACATGAGCATCCACGTATTGATTTATCTACAGGTAAAAATGATCCGGACTGCCTATTGAATGGTTATCTTGATTGTATTGATGAATTACGGGATATTCACGCAAAAGGGGTAACGCGTTGGGTAGATTGCTCAAATCATGGTATTGGTGTTGATTGGGAAAATAATAAAAGAATTTTTGAAGATGTTGGTATTGAAATTATCAACTCTACAGGATTCTACAAAACTCCATTTATGCCAGATTATGTTAGTACTGCAAGTGTAGAAGAATTGGTACAAATTATGCTAGATGATCTTGCTAAAGGTGCAAAGGTAATCGGCGAGATTGGTACAAGTAAAAATGAATGGACTAAGGATGAACATAAAGTATTTGAAGCAGCTGTTATTGCACAAAAGCAAACGAATGCAGTTATTATTACACATACTACATTAGGTACATTGATCAAGGAACAAGTTGATTTCTTCTTAGAAAAAGGTGTGAATCCAAAGAAAGTAATTATTTCTCATGTGGCGTTATCAAATGATTTGAATGCACTTCGATATGCTCTACAAAAAGGATTTAATATTGCATTTGATACAATCGGAAAGACGAAATACTTACCTGATGAAACACGTGTTGAATTTATAAAAACATTAGTGAAAGAAGGTTATACTAGACAGTTGCTAATGTCTATGGATATTACAAGACAGAGTCATCTTAAGAAAAACGGTGGAGTAGGTTATGCATATTTACTTGATACATTCATTCCTATGCTTGAAAGGGTGGGTGTATCTCAGGAAACAATTTCTACTATAACATCAGAGAATTTCACAGAGATTTTGGAGGCTTAATTATGAAAACATATCCATTAGAATCAATTTCATTAGCAGAAGCGAAGCAAAAACAGTTTCAACTAATTGATGAGATTACAAAAGAATTTCAAGGTAAAGAATTTCTCTCTGCTGGAGACTTTGGTGTAGTACCTGGTTTAAATAAACCGGTATATGCTGAAAAGGTTGAACGAGTTATTGCGAATTTCTTTCATGCTGAAAAGGCTTTATTACTAATTGGTTCTGGTACCGGTGCTATCCGTAGTGGTTTACAAGTGATGGCATCACCAAATGAAGAAATATTAGTGCATACATCACCAATTTATCCAACAACTGAGACAAGTTTTCTATCAATGGGACTTGTTCCTGTAAGGGCAAATTTTAATGACCTTGAAGAAATAAAACAAGTTCTTAATGAACATAAGAATATACGTACTGTACTTGTTCAATACACACGTCAAGCGATTGATGATTCGTATGATATGGAAGAAGTGATTCGTGCTATTAAATCTGTCAAAGATATACAAATTATTACAGATGATAACTATGCAGTAATGAAGGTTCATAAAATTGGGGTGGAACTTGGTGCAGATTTATCTGCGTTCTCCTGCTTTAAATTATTAGGGCCAGAAGGAGTTGGCGTTGTTGTTGGTAAAGCATCCTTAGTTGACGCAATCGAAAAGATGAATTATTCGGGTGGTTCAAAAGTTCAAGGATGGCAAGCGATGGAAGTATTACGTGGTTTAATATATGCTCCTGTTGCGCTAGCGATACAAGCTGAAGTAAATGAAGAACTTGTAAGACGTCTAAATAATCATGAAGTAGAAGGTATCAAAAATACATTCTTAGCGAATGCACAATCCAAAGTATTATTGGTTGAATTTGAAGATAATATTGCAAAAGCAGTGTTGGAAGAAGCAGAGAAGTTAGGTGGTCTACCTAACCCAGTTGGAGCTGAGTCCAAATATGAAGCAGTTCCTATGTTCTATCGTGTATCTGGAACATTTAGAAAAGCAGATCCAACACTAGAAGAGAGAATGATACGTATCAATCCAAATCGAAGTGGACCAGATACGATAATACGTATTCTGAAAGAGAGTATTAGAAAGGCGAAAGATGTTTCTAGATAAGTTATGTAAAACAAATCCAAATCTTATTCAAACAGCAGTACATATGCATCAACAGAAACAGATTATGCCTGATACATATGTAGTAGATGTTGATCAGTTTATAACCAATGCAAAAGCAATTCTACAAAAAGCGAACGATCAAAATATTGAACTCTATTATATGCTAAAGCAGATTGGACGTAATCCATATCTTGCAATGGAACTAGAGAAAATTGGTTATAAAGGCGCAGTTGTTGTGGACTTCAAAGAAGCTGAAGTGATGATGAAAAATCATCTTCATATTGCACATGCAGGTCATCTAGTACAGATTCCATCAATGATGGTGAATCAGTTAGTAGAGTATGGTTGTGACTATATCACAGTTTATTCTTATGAAAAATTAGTTGAAGTTAACGAAGCTGCTAAGAAAGTGGGTATCAGCCAAAAGATTTGTGTACGTGTTATTGGTGAAAATGATCGTATCTATAGTGGACAAACGGCGGGTTTCTACTTAGATCAATTAGAAGCACTTGTACAAAAAGCAAAATACTTAACACATATTGAAATTGCTGGTGTTGATAACTTTCCGTGTTTTCTTTACGATGAGACAACAAAGCAGATTGAAGCACAAGAAAATCTATATACCGTACTAAAAGCAAAAAAAATTTTGGAAGGCTTAGGCTGTTATATTCAAAATGTGAATGCTCCTTCAGCTACATGCGTGCATACACTAGAACTGATGAAGGGATATCCAGAGATTACTTCAGCTGAACCAGGGCATGGACTTTCAGGTACAACTCCATATCACGTTGATTATGATACAGAAGAGATTCCAAGTATTCTTTATCTTTCAGAAGTAAGCCATGTATTAGATGACCATGCATATATCTATGGTGGTGGATACTATCGACGTGGACATATTCAAAATGCACTGATTGGAAATTCTTATGAAGGATTAGTAAAAGATAGTGTTATCCTTCCAGATATGGATTCTATTGATTATCATTTTGGATTGGAGAATCCACATCACATTGGTGATAGTGCGATATTATGTTTCCGTTATCAGATTTTTGTGACTCGTAGTGACGTATGTCTTGTGAAAGGAATTCATTCAGGAAGTCCTGAGATTGTAGATGTATATGATAGTCTAGGAGGTAAGAAATGAAAAAGAGATTTATTATTATCGTCTTAGATGGGTTTGGAATTGGTGCAATGCATGATGCAGCGCAAGCAAGAGCTGGTGATGAAAAGTCAAATACACTAGCTTCAATTTTGGATGAATTTCCAGATTTAAAGTTACCTACACTAGAAAAACTTGGTTTGATGAATGCCTTTGGTAGAGAGAGCAATTGTATGAAGTTTCAACCAAAAGCTAACTTTGGTAGAAGTGAACTAATGCATCAGGGTGCAGATACGTTCATGGGTCACCAAGAAATCATGGGTACCAAACCAAAGAAACCACAGTTTGTTCCTTTCCAAGAGAAAGTAGATGAAGTTGCTAAACATCTGAAAGATGCGGGACATAAAGTTGAAATTATTAATCGAAATGGACTGCGTTATGTCGTTGTTGATGATTATGTAACTGTTGCGGATAACTTAGAAGCAGATCTAGGTATATGCTACAACGTAACAGCTCCACTTGATTACATTCCTTTTGAAAAAGAGTATGAAATTGCTAAGTTGGTTCGTGAAGTTTCTACAGTAGGACGTGTCATTGTATTTGGTGGTACTGGTAATACGATGCAGGATTTATATAATGCTGAGGAAATTCGCGAGGGTAAGTATATAGGTATTGCTTCCGCAAAATCAAAATCGTATGACCAAGGATATCAATGTCTGCATTTAGGATATGGTGTAGATAAAGAAGTACAAGCTCCTACAATACTAACAAAGAATGGTATTCCATGTACGCTTATTGGAAAGGTTGCAGATATTGTCGCAAATGATTTGGGTAAGTCTATCTCGTGTGTTCCAACACCAGAAGTTATGGAAATTACTCTAAATTCAATTCTTGAAATGGAGCAGGGATTTATCTGTACAAATGTTCAAGAGACAGATTTAGCAGGACATGCACAAAACGCTGCACGTTATGTTGAAGTCCTAAAACAAGCAGATAAAGGATTAGCTAAAATCCTTCCACATTTAACTGAGAACGATATTCTAATCGTTCAAGCAGACCATGGAAATGATCCACATATTGGCCACTCTAAACACACAAGAGAATATGTTCCACTTTTAATCTATCGTAAAGGATTAGAAGGAGTACAGGTAGGAACACGTAAAACTATGTCTGATATGGGTGCTAGCTGTTGTGATTACTTTGGTGTAGAAGCACCACAAAACGGCGAGTCATTTATTGAACTTATTGGTGGAAAGAACTAAGATTTTATCCAATCAAATTAAATACCTTACTATTTTATAGTCTTTATATTAGAATAGTAGGGTATTTTATTATTCATGAGGTAGAACTATGTCACTATTTACGCAGATGATACAACTACAGATGCAAATCCTATTGATGCTAGGCATCGGTTTTTTCTTGCGTAAAAAGGAAATTGTAACAGCTGAAATTCGCAAAGGACTATCTACACTATTAATTAATGTAGTTTTGCCATGTACTGTAATTCTTTCTTTTATGAATGATTCCGATGTAAATTCAGATTTATTAATGGCTTGTTTAGTGGCTGTGATTATATCTGCAATCATTCAGACTATATCTATTATCGGCAGTAAATTTCTTTTCCAGAAATACGAAAAAACGGATGCTAATGTATTAACCTATGGCATGATTGTTTCAAACTCAGCATTCATTGGTATTCCTGTGATTCAAAGTATCTATGGTAGTGAAGCAATCATGTTTGCATCTGTATTCCAAATTCCAATTATTGTAACGATGTGGACAGTTGGTTTAGCCTTATTTAAACCAATTGATCCTAAACATGCTTTAAAGTCTGTGTTTAAAAATCCATCTGTAGTTGCTGTGTTAATTGGATTTATCATTATGCTTACAGGTATTAAGTTTCCAGTATTTATTACTAAAACTATAAGTAGTATTGCGGCATGTACAACAGCAATCTCTATGTTTGTAGTAGGATCAATCTTAGCAGAGATTGAATGGAATAACCTATTAGATAAGAAAGTGTTATTCTTCTGTTCTATACGTCTAATAGCGTATCCTTTGATTGTATTTATTGCATTATCATTCTTAAATGTTCCAACTTTAATTAAGGCGATAGCAATTATTATGACAGGTATGCCTGCGGGATCAACAGCAGCAATTCTTGCAGAGCAGTATGGATGTGATGCGAAGTTTGCAGCAAAGCTAATCCTAGTTTCTACAGTATTATCTGTGATTACGATTCCAATTCTATGTTTAGGTTTATAACAATGTAGTACAATTATCTCATCAGTAACTTTTATACTGAGTCAAATCAGTTTGATTGTTACAGTGAGGATAATATGAATAGACAGAATAATCAGTATCTTGGAGCAATCATTGGGCATGCAGTTGGTGATGCGATGGGCTTTCCTACTGAATTCTCAAAGAGGGAAGAACTATTAAAGAATCCAGTGATTGAAATGATTGATAGTACAGATATAGGTCAACCTGCAGGCTCTTGGTCAGATGATACTGCAATGGAAATCGCTACAATTGATTCATTTATTCAGAAGAAATATTTTGATTACAAAGACATCATGGATAAATGGGTAAAGTGGATCAGCAAGTCAGAATACACTCCAACAGGTGTGGCTTTTGATATTGGAAGAACTTGTTTAAAGGCGATAAAGAAATATTGTAATGGTACAGCTCCCTTACAATGTGGTTCTACATCTATAAACGAAAATGGGAATGGTTCACTCATGAGAATCTTGCCGGTTGCTTTATATGCATATTCAAAGAAATTAGATGATATTTCTATTCATAAATTAACTAATGAAGTATCTTCTTTAACACATGCGCATGAAGTTAGTAGATTGGGTTGTTATATTTATGTGCAGTTTATAATATGCTTGTTAAAAGGAAATACAAAACAAGAAGCATACAAACATATTCAATATTTAGACTATAGCGCTTATGATATGCATTCTTTAAAGTTATACAAAAGAATTTTAGATGAACAAATTGAGGTTCAAAGACTGGATCAGATTAAATCCACGGGATATATCGTTGATACATTAGAGTCTGCAATGTGGATTTTCATGAATGCAGAACACTATAAGGAAGCTATCATTGCGTCAACAAATATTGGTGGAGATACTGATACGATAGGCGCAATTGTAGGGTCAATGGCTGGTATATATTATGGGTTTGATAGCATTCCATCTAATTGGTTAGAGAAACTACAAAGAAAAGATTATCTGATAGAACTTGTGGATAGATTTGAAAAGTCTGTCGCTGTATTACCTAAAAATGTTTCTAAACCAATACACAGAGCAAAGAAATCCTGATTGAAACAAACTATAAATTCTTGTTTAAGAAAGAGGAGCGATATGAAAAAATTATTTACTGCCATTAGAAAACACGACTTAGAATTGGTTAAACAAATTATTGAGAAGAAACCTGAGCTGGTCAATTGCGTTGCGAAGCAACCACCTAAAAAAGATGATGGACAATCGCCTTTACAGGTTGCTCTTAAAACGGAAAATATTGAGATTGCTAATTATCTCCTTGATATGGGAGCAGATGTCAATTTCATTGAGAGCGAGACTTGCTGTAATGAGTGGAGGGCACCAGTAATTCAGGATGCAATAACCTGTGCGGTAATGTGCTCTAGGTGGAGTAGTTATAATAAATATAACCGTTCCTCTCGAGTTTTCTCAACAAAAGAACGTGCTAATGATGCGCTAGCCTTGCTAAAAAGGATTATCGCTTTAGGCGCTGATATCAATGCAAAGGATTCATTTGGGATCGATTGTCTTGGTCACTTTGCTTCTCAGGCGGACCAGATACTACCACATCCGTTAGAGTATTATAAGGAAGATCTTGAAAGTTACTACAGGGAATTTACCGAGGAAGTTCACGAAGATCTTAGATGTGTTTTACGGACACTAAAAGATGCCGGTGTAGATGTAAACTATAGACATCATGGTTATTCTGTAAGAGAATTTTTTAGTAAAAAAACTGTTTCGATTTTGTTTGATGAAGTGTTTGGGCGTGATTTAGAAAAAGAAGTTGAAACAAAATAGATTACATCAACAAATTTATATTTATCATCTGAATGATTTTGGAGAAGTTAAATACTTCTCCTTTTTATTTGGTGAGACAAAACTTACTTTGTTTGTTATTATAAAATTGGTTATGAAAGAAATCATTCAAAAGAAGTTAGAAGAAATTGAGAAACAAGAGCATGTAAAAATTATTTTAGCAATCGAATCTGGAAGTAGAGCTTGGGGTTTTGAATCAGCTGATAGCGACTACGATGTACGATTTATTTATGTTCGTGAACCAGAAATGTATCTTAGACTAGATGCTGTTAGAGATGTAATTGAATGGCAATTAGATGAAGTATTTGATATTAGTGGATGGGATATTAAGAAAGCATTGCAACTATTATATAAATCAAATCCAACACTATTTGAATGGATTAATTCTCCAATTGTTTATAAGGAAACAATCGAAGGAAGAGAATTAAGAGAACTATCAAAACAATATTTTGATGTAAAGAAAAGCGTAATGCACTACTTAAATATGACATCAAGCACTTTTGAGAATTATTTGCAGGATGAAAGCGTTAAGTTAAAGAAATACTTTTATGCATTAAGACCTATATTAGCTGCAAAGTATGCATTAGAAAATAAAACACAACCTCCTATTAAATTTAACGATTTAAAGGATACAATGCTAGAAGATAAATTAAAGACTGAAGTTAATCATCTATTGGAATTGAAGATGAAATCTAAGGAGACAGAATATATTCCTGTTGTAAATGAATTAAATCTATATATTAAAAATAAGATGCATGAAATTAATGAACAAGCATATCAATTAAATGAGATGAGATTTGAATGGGATAATTTAAATAGATATTTTTTGAAAGAGTTACAGTGAAAAAAATAGTTTTATAAAAAATACAAGGCTATCTTATGAGATGAAAGCCTTGTTTTTGTTTCAATCGTTAGTGATGATTAGTTAAATGTAAATTTATTTAAATAATTGCATAGTATACTTGACATTATATGCAAAGTTAACTATACTTTAAATGCAAAGCAAACTTTGCGTATATATCGATATATGAGATAGGAGTATTAAGGTGAAAAATAGAATAAAGGAACTCAGAAAGGAACATAAGTTATCTCAGGGTGAACTTGCGGATTTGGTTGGTACGACGAGACAGACGATAACTTCAATTGAAGTAGGGAAGTATACTGCATCATTACCGCTAGCGTATAAGATTGCAAAGCAATTTTCATTAAGTATTGAAGAAGTATTTGATTTTTCGGAATTAGAGGAAGAGGAATAAACATGGATAAGAAATTATTGAAGGCAAAACAAGAATTACAAAAATATACAAATATTTGGATAGTGATTGCGATATGTTCAGTATTGATTCTTGTTGTAAATAGATTCGGATATCTGACGAAATCATATGCAGATAGTCACTTTGCTAACTATATGAATGGATTTTATATGGGGCTATTTATTGTAACAATCGTGGTAGCTGTGTGTCATATTGCAAAGAATTATAAAGCAATGAAGAATGAGAAAGATTTGATGCGTTTATATAACGAGATGCATGATGAAAGATGCCGTCAGATTGAATTAATGTCTAAACGTCAAGCATTTTTGATTGCGGAAGATTTATTGTTAGTAGTTGCTGTGATTGCAAGTTTCATAAATTCTTATCTATTTGCTGGTATCATCATTTCAATGATTGTATTTATCTTTACTTCTATTATCTGTAAGGAATATTACAAGAGAACTTATACAGGAGAAGAGTAAGCAAACTATGACAATAAAGATATTATTTGTTTGTCATGGAAATATCTGTCGTTCGCCAATGGCGGAGTATATCTTTCGTAAACTAGTGAGTAATGCTGGCGTAAGTGATCTGTTTGTGATAGCGTCTGCTGCAACTAGTTCGGAGGAAATATGGAATGGTAGGGGTAACCCAGTATATCCTGCTGTGAAACAGAAACTATATGAACATGGTATGAACTGCGATGAAAAACGAGCTCGTCAAATCACTGCGAAGGATTATGCATATTATGATCTGTTAATCGGTATGGATGAGATGAATATCCGTAACATGCAAAAAATGTTTCATAATGATCCAGATAGAAAGATACATCTATTGCTAGAATATACAGGGATTTTTAGAGGGATTTCTGATCCTTGGTATAGTGGTGATTTCGATACAGCGTATCGTGAAATTGAAGAGGGCTGTATTGCGCTATTTGAATATCTTACAAATAAATTGAAATGAAACTGGACATCTACTGTAGTGGATGTCTTTTTTGTAACTGCTTTCTTTTTCAAAATATAAAAAATCAGGCAGAGTTAGTATGTTTTATGTTTGAATCAACTATAATTATTTGATGAAAAGTACTATAATATAGGCGCTAATGTTTATGGGAGGTAACTATGGAAATAGAAGTGATTCAAGATCTTATTAAGATGGATGAAGAAACTCGCAATAAGATTAATAATGCCCATGAATTGAAGTACAAATTGAAGCAGGCAATTGAGCAGGAGAAAAAGAAACTGACAGATGAGGCTTGGGCTAACGTAGAGGCACAGGTTAAATCAATGCGTGAAGAAATTCGTACGACTCATGAGAAGAAACAAGCAGAAGCAAAAGCAATGTATGAGAAAGAATCAAAGCGTATCACTGACATGTTTAATGCAAATAAGGAACGCTGGATTCAAATGATTGCGGATTATACTGTTAGAAAAAGAGAACAGGAGTAACGAATGAGCAAATCAAGTAATGCGATTACCGCTAAGGCGAGAGCGATGCTTGCAGAACATTTGAAACCTGTTGATTACGCAACGATGTTACAAAGAAAGACGGTTGGTGATATTGCGATATTTTTACAAAGTCAACCTCTTTATAAAGAATCTTTGGAGGGAATTAATCCAAAGTCAATTCATCGTGGCCAGTTAGAGGTTTTACTTCGTACAGGTGTATTCAATCGATTTGCAAAGTTGATTCGCTATGCGGATGATAACGCAAAACATTTTGGACATATTGCGGTCATGGAAACAGAAATTGAATTAATTTTAATGAAATTACATTCACTATCTGACCAAGACAATGAGATATTACGCCAAAATATGATTTCTAAGTTACCGCTATATATCGGGAGCTATACTTCGTTTCCATTGGAGGAATTGGCAGATAGTACTTCCTTTCAAGATGTATTGGCGTTATTAAAAGATACTTCTTATTATGATGTATTAAAGAAGTATGAACAAAAATCCTTAGAGGATATGGATTTCATCAATTTGGAACATTCCTTACGTACTAGATATTACGCAACGTGTCTAGAAACGATTGAGAAGTATTCTAATACAACTTCAAAGGAAAAGATGAAGGAAATTATCTTATCTCGTATTGAGTTAGAAAATATCGCAATCATTTATCGTTTGAAGAAGTATTTTACTGTTTCTAAGGAATTCATTAAGCAGATGCTAGCAGACTATTGTTGTTTCTTTCGTATGAAAGATTTATACGACATGGTTGACAATGATACTGCAGAACAAGTGATTCAGCGCTTAGAGAAATCAAGATATAAAGCGTATCTATCAAATCAGAAATTTCTTTATATTGAACATTATGCACAACGTATTGCGTTCAATATGAGTGCACATTTCATTCGTACTGATACCGATCCGAATCTATCGCTACTAGCATATGTATTACTAGCAGATATTGAGATTCAGAATGTTATTGATATTATCGAAAGTGTAAGATATCAGATTCCACAAGAGCGTGTGAAAGCTCTGCTGATTTATTAAGAAAGGATTGCACATGGCTATAGAAAAAATGAAGTTCATCAGTGCATGCACAGACCCAGAGCATCGAGATGCGATGTTACTATCGGGGATGAACACAGGTCTGGTACAGCCAGTGATAGCAACCAAAATTATCAATGATGATAATAATGGAAGCGTCATTAGTACAGAAAATCCATATCAGGATTATGTACAGACATTTAAGAGTATTGCGCATGCAGTCGGATGTGATTTGAATGTAAAAGAAAAGATTACATCTAGTTATACCAATGCTGAAATTGAAGCATATATTAAAGAATTAAACGAAGAGTTTGGTTTAGATAATGTTGCGCAAAGTGAAACATTATCGCCTGATGATGAGAAGGCTTTAAAAGAATTAAGTGTATTAAACTTTGAAAAGATGCATGCATGTAATTACCTAAATTTTGGTTTTGGTAGATTACCGATGGATAGTTTTAAGAAGTTATCCTTGTATCGTGAAGAGATGTTTGTATTACATCGTTTACATTCCACAGCACAATATGTGTGGCTTGTATATGTAACAAGTGATACTTACGCTGCTAAAACTTTCAAGATTTTCCAGAGTTTATTCTTTGAGCCAATTACGATTCCGAAGTTTGATATTCAGGAAAGAGTAGAACAATGTCGTATCAAGATGGTTGATATGTATTCCTATTGCGTACGTCAAAGTTCTATCTGCAATATGTATCCATATGTTGCAGTGCTAGACCAGAAACAAATCCTTAGTGGATTTGTAAAGGCTTCTGACGTTGAAACATATAAAGCGGCCTTTAATGGTTTGCCGGTTGACTTTAGAATCAAAGAGCCAAGTGAAGTAAAAGATATTAAGTGTCCAACGCTATTAAAGAATAGTTGGTTCTTTAAACCATTTGAATTGTTTATCGAGATGTATGGACTACCTGCATATGATGATTTTGATCCAACAGTCTTTATTGGAATCACGTACTGTATCTTGTTTGGTATCATGTTTGGCGATTTTGGACAAGGGCTTGTACTGATGATTCTTGGTTTCTTATTCGAAAAGAAGGGCAAGCTATTTGGTATTGTTGGTAGAGTTGGTATTACATCATCCATCTTTGGCTTCTTGTTTGGATCTGTTTTTGGACATGAAACACTTCTAAATCCAGTACATCAATCTTTATTTGGTGTAAGAGACAAGTTATTTGAAGTTATGGCTTCATCCAGTACGATGGTGCTTCTAATCGGTGCGATTGCGATTGGTGCAGTACTTATCTTAGTTACGATGATTATGAATATGTGGAATCGCGCTCGTAAGAAAGAGTGGGCTGAATTCTTGTTCTCACAGAATGGTGTGGCAGGATTTGTATTCTATGGATTTATTATTGTGGCTGCTGTGTTACTAGCTATAGCTAAGGTGAACGTACTAAAACCATTGTTTGTTGTTCCATTTATTGTTGTTCCAATCATCTTATTTATGATGAAGGAAGCTTTTGAAAGAAAGTTTGAAGGACACTCATTTAAACCTGAAGATGGATGGGGAAATTACTTCCTGATGAGTTTCTTTGAAACATTTGAAATACTGTTGAGTTTTGTCACAAACTCCATGTCATATCTGCGTGTTGGTGGTTTCGTATTAAGCCATGCAGGCATGATGCTTGTTGTAATGACGCTAGTAAAGATGACAGGTAATGCAGGGATTATCATTGCAGTACTTGGTAATATCTTCGTTATGGCGTTAGAAGGTTTGATCGTTGGTATTCAGACATTACGTTTGGAATACTATGAAATGTTTAGCCGTTATTATAACGGTGGTGGAATTAAATATCAGGCATATACTGCCGAAGATGCAGAATAAAACACTTAGGAGGAAAAATCATGTTATTATCTACAAAAGAAATTTTATTACCATTAATTGCTGTTATTTTAGTTGTTGGACCATTATGGATTCTATTACGTAAAGGAATCAATACTACAAACGCTAAGACAAGAATTCTTGCTCAGGTTGCAATTTTTGCTGGCGTATTCTTAGTTGTATTATTATTCCAAGCTCACTCATATACTGCTTTAGCTGAAGAGGCTAGTAAGACTGCTGCTACAGGTGATTTAGCAAAAGGTTTAGGATTTATCGCTGCTGGTCTTTCTGTTGGTGGTGCTTGCTTAGGTGCTGGTTTAGCCGTTGCTTCTGCTGCTCCAGCTGCTATCGGTGCTGTTTCTGAAAATGGAGATAACTTCGGTCGTGCTATTATCTTCGTTGCCCTTGGTGAAGGTGTAGCGATTTACGGTTTGCTAATTTCTATCTTGATTATCAATGCACTCTAAGGAAGCTGCATGAAAGCATATTGTATTAGTGATAATACCGACACATTAATGGGAATGCGTCTTGCTGGATTTGAAGGCATCGTATTACATGAACGTCAAGAAATATTAGATAAACTTAATCAGTTAATTGCTGATCCAGATATTGCGATTGTCTTAATGACAACCAAAGCGATGGAACAGGTTGCTGATGTTGTCGCAAGAAAGAAATTAGTATTACAACGTCCATTAATTACTGAGATTTCTGACCGTCATGGTTCCGCTAAGATTGGCGAAACAATTGACCGTTATATCAGTGAGGCAATTGGCGTAAAACTATAGAGGTGAGCAATGGAAGAATTTGAAGAGAAGATAATCAAATCCATTAAATCCGATATGCTGAACCAATCTACTTTAGTAGAAGAAACTGTTATGAAGGAAATTCAAATGATGCACGATGAACAGTTGAATTACTTCATAGTAGGACTAAAGAAGGAAACAGAAGCCTATCTTGAAAAAGAAACAAACGATTTACGTTTAAGTGCTTCTTCACAGCTATCTCAAGAAACTTTAAAGATCAAGCACGATTTGTTAAAGCTTCGTATGGATTTTATTAATCAATTGCTAGAAGGTGCTAGTAAGAAGATTGAAGACTTTGTTAAGTCTAGCCAATATAAAGAATATCTTGTAGAGAATATTAATCTGATTAAGGTTACCCCTACAGGTATCTTTACAGTTAGAAAACAAGATGAAGAATTGTTCAATGAATTATTAAAAGAGAAAAATATTACAGCGAATGTTCAAACTGGATATTTCCGCTTTGGTGGATTTACATATTTGGATTTGGAAAATCGTTTGGAATATCGTTGCGATTTGAGTGAGAAGCTTGAAGAAGCACGTCTCTTATTCCGTGAACATTCTGGATTCATCATTACGGAAGGAAGTGACAATCATGAGTGATGTAATTTATTCGATTAATGGTTCAGTTATTTCCGTCATCAACACGAAATCTTTCTCCATGCGTGAGATGGTGTATGTTGGTGAGAAGGAACTTCTAGGTGAAGTAATCCGTGTTGATGAAGATAAAACAATGATTCAGGTATATGAATCTACAACAGGATTAAGACCAAATGAACCAGTTAAAGGAACGGGTCATTTGTTAAACGCTACATTAGGACCTGGTATCTTACGTAATATCTATGATGGTATTCAAAGACCACTAGATGAGATTGCAAAAGAACAGGGTGCCTTTATTTCAGAAGGTAAATCTGTTCCTGCACTTGATCTTGAAAAGAAGTGGAATGTGACGATGTTAGTCAAGGAAGGCGATACTGTTAAAGAAGGACAGATTTTCGCTACAACTCCAGAGACATCATTGATTGAACACCGTTCTTTGATTCCAGTTGGTTTAAATGGTACGGTTGTAAAGGCACTTCCAAGTGGAGAGTATACTGTTAATGATGTATTACTTGTTGTAAAGAACGACTTTGATGAGACAGAAGTTGAAGTGAAACTTATGCAGCAGTGGGCGATTCGTAACCCACGTCCAATTATTAATCGTGAGCCAATCTCAATTCCTTTGATTACAGGACAGCGTGTTATCGATACAATGTTTCCAATTGCTAAGGGTGGATCTTCTGCGATTCCTGGAGGCTTTGGTGCAGGTAAGACAATGCTTCAGCACCAGATTGCCAAGTGGTGTGATGCGGATATCATCATCTATGTAGGTTGTGGTGAACGTGGTAATGAAATGACACAGGTTCTAGAAGAATTCGCAGAATTAATTGACCCTAAGTCTGGCAAGCCATTGTTAGACCGTACGGTATTGATTGCGAACACCTCAAATATGCCAGTAGCTGCGCGTGAAGCGTCTATCTATACAGGTGTTACTATGGCTGAATACTATCGTGATATGGGATATCATGTAGCGCTTATGGCCGACTCTACATCCCGTTGGGCTGAAGCCTTACGTGAAATTTCTGGTCGTTTGGAAGAAATGCCTGCAGAAGAAGGCTTCCCAGCATACTTACCATCACGTATCGCACAGTTCTATGAACGTGCAGGTATGGTAGATGCGTTATCTGGTAAGAAGGGTTCTGTTACTTTAATCGGTGCAGTATCACCACAGGGTGGTGACTTCTCAGAGCCAGTTACACAGAATACAAAACGTTTCGTACGTAGTTTCTGGGCCTTAGATAAATCACTTGCATATATGCGTCACTATCCAGCTGTAAACTGGACAGATAGTTACTCTGAATATATCGATGATTTAACACGTTGGTATGATAAGAATGTAGCACATGACTTTATTGACTTACGCCAAGAGATGCAGTCTATTTTGCATGAAGAAGCACAGTTAATGGAAATCGTTAAGTTGATTGGTTCTGACGTATTACCTGAAGATCAAAAGTTAACACTAGAGATTGGACGTGTCGTACGTGTTGGATACCTCCAACAAAACTCTTTCCATCCAGAAGATACTTACGTTTCTCTTGAGAAACAATACAAGATGTTAAAGGTAATTCATTACTTAAGACAAGCATGTACACCATATGTTCAAAAGCATATTCCTGTATCTCTCATGACACAGACAGGTGTATTTGATGAAGTTATCAAGATGAAATATGATGTACCAAATAACAATCTAGCATTGCTAGATGCATACAATGAAAAGATTGATGCTGCATTAGCATCAATTCAATAAGAGAGGAGGATTTCAATGAGTTTACAGTTATTAGGTTTAGATGAAATCCAAGGCTCTCTTGTTGCATTGGATCATGTAAAGAATGTTTCAAACGAAGAAATGGTTTCAATTCTCTTAAACAATGGCTCAAGACGTAAAGGTAGAGTTGTTGAGATTGAAGGAGAACGTGCCATTATTCAGGTGTTTGAAGGAACAGATGGATTAGGTAAAACAAACACAAAGACAAAGTTATTAGGACATCCAATGGTATTAGGTGTATCCAAAGAAATTCTTGGTCGTACATTTAATGGTGTAGGTGATCCAATTGATAATCTGGGTCCTGTATACATCAACAAATATGAAGATGTAAATGGTAAGCCTTTAAACCCAGTTTCTCGTGAATATCCACGTAACTACATCAATACAGGTATCTCTGCGATTGATGGATTAAATACTTTAATTCGTGGACAAAAATTACCTATTTTCTCTGGCTCGGGTTTACCACATGATAAGCTTGCTAGCCAGATTGTTAGACAAGCATCACTTACAGGACAAGATGCGGAAAACTTCTGTATCGTGTTTGGTGCGATGGGTGTTAAGAATGACGTAGCGGATACATTTAGACGTTCTTTTGAAGAAACAGGCGTAATGGATAAGGTATGTATGTTTATCAACTTATCTGATGACCCAATCCTTGAAAGAATTATGACTCCACGTTGTGCATTAACAGCTGCTGAATATCTTGCATATGAATGTGATATGAACGTTCTTGTTATCTTGACAGATATGACAGCGTATTGTGAAGCTGTACGTGAGTTCTCATCCTCTAAAGGTGAAATTCCTTCACGTAAAGGTTTCCCTGGATACATGTATTCTGATTTGGCTTCGCTATATGAAAGAGCAGGTATCGTCAAAGGTGGTAAGGGTTCTGTTACACAGATTCCTATCTTAACGATGCCTAACGATGATATTACTCACCCAGTACCTGACTTAACTGGATATATTACTGAAGGTCAGATTGTATTGGATCGTGACTTATATCTCAATAACATCAATCCACCAATCGGAATTCTATCTTCATTATCTCGTTTGATGAAGGATGGTATTGGTGAAGGTTATACAAGAGCAGACCACCAAGATGTTGCGAACCAGTTATTTGCATGTTATGCAAAAGTGCAGGACGCAAGATCTCTAGCAAGTGTTATCGGTGAAGATGAATTATCTCCATTAGATAAACAATATATTGCGTTCGGTAAGAGATTTGAATCTATATTCCTAGGACAGGGATATCGTGTTAATCGTTCTATGAAGGAAACACTTGGACTTGGTTGGGCATTACTATCCTTACTTCCTAAGGAAGCTTTAGATCGTCTTGATCCTAAGATCATCGAAGCTAACTACGACTCTGAACACGCTGAGCATACGATTCAGTTAATTATTAAAGGAGAAGAGTAGTTATGGCAACGCAGGCAGTTGCGACAAAGGGTAATCTTATCAAAGCCCGCAAATCCCTGGGTCTTGCTCAAAACGGCTTTGAATTAATGGATCGTAAGCGTAATATCTTGATTCGTGAAATGATGTCTCAAGTTGAGAAGGTAAAGATTCTACGTGAACAGATTACCAGTGCCTATCAAACTGGATACTACTTACTACAACAGGCAAACATGTCTAGTGGTATGATTACTGCTATCACAGAACAGATTAAAGTAGATGATTCAATCAAACTTACATATCGTAGTGTTATGGGTGTTGAAGTTCCTAATATTATCTACCACCAACCTGATAGTGTAGAAGTACCATACGGTCTAGAGGGTACATCGTCACGAATCGATGAAGCGTACATCCAATTTCAGAAAGTAAAACAGATTACATTAATATTGGCAGAAGTAGATAACTCTATCTATCGTCTCGCAAATGCAATCTCCAAAACACAGAAACGTGCAAATGCTTTAAAGAATGTTGTGATACCTCGTTATCAATCATCGATTAAAGAAATGACTGAATCTTTGGAAGAAAAAGAACGTGAAGAGTTCTCACGTATGAAAGTCATTAAAGCACAGAAAGAGAATTAGGGAAGGTCATATGACCTTCCTTTTCATATAAAAATCAACTCTATGTTTCCATAGAGTTGAATGTGTATGGTTATCTAGGACCACCAAATCCACCTTGACCTGGTTGTCCACCTGGGCCTTCGCCACCTTCCATCATGGAGTTGGTAATTGATGTGACTTGTGTTCCATTTACGATAACTGTTCCACCGTTTAATGAAGCAGTTAAATCGAAGTCGAATGCAAACTGTGCTGTGATATTGATATATCCACCATTGATCGTTAATGTTCCATTCGCATCAAGAGCATCTGTATCACCCTCAGCCATTGTAATATCTAGGTTACCACCATTGATTTCTAACTGTACATCATAGTTTGTGGCTTTTTCTGATGCGTTGATACCGTCATCTGTAGCGTAGATTTTGATTGTGCCATCGTTAATCTGTACGTAAGTACCTTCAATTCCTTCAACAGCATTGATAGCAAATGTACCTCCATCAATCTCTGTGATACTTGTACCTTGGATACCATCATCTTCGGAGTTGATTGTAAAGTTACCGCCAGCAATATATACATATCCTGTTGTTAAGTCATCTTCGTTTTCGGAATGGAAGCCATCTTTCATTGCGTTGATATTGAACGTTCCGTCTGCTACACGAATACTGTTAAGAGCTTTGAATCCATGCTTTATTGTGTTGACGTTGTAAATACCACCAGTAATCTTTAAGTCACTATTAGAAGCGACACCATTTGCGGATGAATCGATATTTAGGGTACCTAAACCATTAAGAGTAATATTTGTTTTTGCAAAGATCACTGCGTTAATGTCATTTCCATCGTCTTCAGTAAACTCACCAGTAACCTTTAGGTTATTTGTGGAATTTTGTGTTGTTGTCACATATACGTTTTTCGCATTGACTGCATATACAGTTGGCTTATTTGTATTTGTGATAGATACGTTATCAAATACAAGATGTACCTCCGCATCTGCAGAAGCGTTAACGATTACCGTGGAATTCTTTGCTGTACCGGTTATAACATAAGTACCGGGTGCATCGATAGTAACATCCTTACCATCTTCTAAAGTTATTTTCTTTGCGTTAGTTGTATCGACAGTCTGTGTAAGATCTGTTTGTGTAAACATATTTGATGTATCTAAGGGAGAATTCTTTGAATAGTTAAGAGTAGTATTCTTTCCTGTAGTCGTTGTTGTAGAAGTATTTGCAGTTGTAGTAGGTGTTATTGTCCCATTATCTGCTTGTTTGTTGCAACCGGCTACTGCTAAGCCAAGTGCTACGATTGGTACAATTGCTAATTTTTGATATAGTTTTGTGCCGTTCATTTCTGTAACCTCCTTTGGTTGTTCTTAATATATCGGTGAAATGTGAATAACATATGAACAAGTCGTGATGATTTTCTAAATATAAAATCTTTGTTAAGATTGGAAACTTATCTGTTTCGTTGTGATAGAGTAGTCAAAATAGTATAATTGTTACATATTGAAGAGTATTTTTTGATAGAAGGAGTTAGTAATGAGAATTGGATTTTTAACAAATGAATATCCATTTGACAAATTAAGTCAGATTTCATCCTTTTATCAATGGTTACAAGCAAAAAAGATAGATGTTATCGTGATTGCTTGCGATAGAGATAACTTCAATTATGATAAAAAATCTAAAGTTCTATTCTTGCCATTTAAAAATCTAAATGATGTGACGGAATTAGGAGAATTTCACTTTGATCTTCTACAAGCAACGTTTGAAGACCCACTCATTAATCTCTGTAAAGCACAGTTAAAACTTCCTGTATTTGGAAAAGAAATTCTTCAATGTAACTACGATGATATATTTAAAAAATATCAGGATACTTTGGAATCGTATTATATTTGCGGTGTAGACTTGCAGAAGAAATACGTAAAATTAGTGATACAATTAAATCCAACTTTATCAAAAGAAATCAAGGTAACGCTAGATGATTATGTTCAGTATGGATTAAGAAAGGGTATTACAATTACCAAAGAGCAGTTACGTAGCTTCGAAGAGCATATTGATTCTGAACAGTTATATCAAAGATGCTTACACAAGTTATCGCTAAAGGATAGAACGGTTTATGAGATGCGTAAATGGCTAAAAGAAACAGAACTTGCGGATTATCAAGAAGTGAATGTATTGATTGATAAGTTGATACAAAAAGGATATCTGGATGATGAAAAACTATGTAAGGAACAAATACAAGCATTATCAAATAGTTTATATGGTCCAAAGCAAATTCTCTCGAAGTTAAAACAACGTGGTGTAAAAGAGAATTGTATCCTTGCATGCATGGAACAATCTAAACTCAATGAATATGAATTTGCATTAGCATATGCCACAAAGGTTTTAAGACAAAGTCAGAAGTCATCAGTCATAAAAACGAAGAATACGATTCGTAATAAACTGATGACAAGAGGGTATTCTAACAGCACAATCGAAAATATTGTCTCAGAGTTAGATTATTCTGCTAATCAAGAAAATGAAGATGTACTATTAGAGAAGCTAGTGCGTAAAGCTATGAAACGGTATGAAAGAAAATATTGTGGATATGATTTGAAGACACGCATCTTTCGATATTGCTTAACACAAGGATTTCATAGCGAAGATATTAATACGGTGATGGATAGAATGGAGTGGAGTCATGACGAAGATAAATGAATTTGAAGTAGGCAAGAGATATGTTTTGCCACTATTAATAAAAGATGTAAAGAATGGCACAACGAATAAAGGTGCTCAATATCTATCTCTTGTTGTACAGGATAGTTCGGGTACTATTGATGGGAAGTTTTGGGATGTTAAACAAGAAGATAAAGATATTGTACATGTTGGTTTAGTTCAAGAAGTTAGTTTTGAAGTATTGGACTATAATCATAACTTACAGATACGTATCAATCGTATTCAACCGCTAGATCAATCAACATTGAATATGAGTGACTTTGTAATTTCGAGTACACAAAGTGAAGAAGAACGTAGTCATAAGCTTCATGAAATTTTAGATTCCATTCAGAATGAAGTCTATCGTAAGTTAGTAAAGGGAATGTTAATCCATTCTGGAAGAAAGTTTATTGAATATCCAGCAGCTTCGCAAATTCATCATAATTATTTAGGAGGTCTCAGTGAGCATTCTATAAGTATGGTTGAAGTGTGCCAGATGCTATGTAAACACTACCCACAATTAGACTATGATTTACTTGTTTCTGGGGCATTAATACATGATATTGGTAAGACAGCAGAGATGAGTGGAGCGATTGCGACGGAATATACATTAGAAGGAAAACTAGAAGGACATATTTCCATTGCGAATGGTTGGTTAACAGAGGTTGCCGCAAAGGAACATCTAGAAGATTGTGAAGAGACAATCATGTTACATCATATGATTCTCTCACATCATGGAAAGATGGAGTTTGGATCGCCAGTATTACCTAAACTACAAGAAGCTGAAGTTTTATATTTGGTAGATAATTTAGATGCACGTTTGAATATGTTAAGTCAGGCTTTCTCATCAATCAAGCCAGGTACATGGACACCAAAACTATTTGCGTTAGAAAATCGTCAATTCTATAAACCGAAAGGAAAGGAATAAACATGGATTTACGTTTAGTAGCAGTTCAAATTGTTCGTAAAGCATTAACTGCAGTAGGACGTGGTGGTTCCTTGCCAGGACGATTAGCACTAAAAATGGATTCTCATTTCATTGAGAAATTTCATATGCCTAAACATGTGATTCTTGTGACAGGGACAAACGGTAAGACAACTACATCAAACCTTATCGCAAAATCTATCATGCAAGCAGGTTTAAAGGTGATTAACAATAGTCGTGGTGATAACTTAAATGTTGGTATCGCTACATTACTAGCAGGTAACTCTGATGCAAATTTCAATGTACAAGCTGATGTAGCTGTTATTGAAGTTGATGAGTTAACATTATATCGTCAATTTAAGGCATTAAGACCTACAGCACTTGTAGTAAATAATTTCTTTCGCGATCAGTTAGATCGTGCAGGAGAGATGGAAACAATTATCCGTAAGATTGAAGAAGTAACGGAAAACTTTGAGGGAGATCTCATTATGAATGGAGATGACCCTAATGTAGTACGTATTGCGCAAAATGCAAAGAAAGCAAAAGTACACTACTTCTCTGTTGGACAGAATGAAGTATCACAAAAGACCACGAATGAAGCGAGTGAGGGTAAGTTCTGCCCACATTGTGGAGCACGCCTTGTCTATGATTATTACCAATATTCACATATTGGAAGATTTGCTTGTCCATCCTGCGGATTCGGAAAGATTACACCATATACATATGTATCTGAAATTGATTATCAAAACCAGACTTTCACAATAGATGGTGTGAAGTACCATTCCTTTATGAATACAATTTATGCAATCTATAATTGCGCAGTTGTATTAACCGTGATGCGTTTGTTAGGCTTAGATTTACAAGCAGCAAATACTGTATTTAAAACGTTTTCTATGAAGGAAGGGCGTAATGAGGTGTTTGCGCTCAGTAAGCCATCTGTATTAAATCTTATCAAAAATCCAACTGGTGCTAATGAAGTAATGAAGTATATTGTAAACCAAGAAGGTGATAAAAATATTGCTATCTTCTTGAATGATAATGACCAAGATGGTAGGGATATTAGTTGGATCTGGGATGCACATTTTGAAAGACTTAATAAAGAGAACATTCACACCATAGTATGTTCGGGAACACGCGCGTATGACATGGCTCTACGCTTGAAGTACGAAGGATTAGAAGACCATATTCAAGTTATTGAAAACTTCGAAGAAGCAATCAAATATTTAGATAAAGCAGATAGAGATAGTTATATTCTTTCTACATATACTGCCTTACATGTTGTGCGTGGTATCTTAAAGAAGGAGGCAAGATAATCATGGAATTAAAGATTTTGTGGATGTATCATGACCTCATGGACCTTTATGGAGATAAGGGTAATATTGAAACTTTACGCTATCGCGCAAGTAAGCGTGGTATTAATGTCGTTGTTGATACTTGTACATTACAAGAAAAAAGAAATATTGAAGATTATGATATCTTCTTCTTGGGTGGTGGAGCAGATAAAGAACAGACGCTTATCTATAAAGATTTGCTAGCACGTAAAGAATCTATCTTAAAAGCAAAAGAAAGTGGTACAGCATTCTTATTAATTTGTGGTGGATATCAATTATTTGGTCAATATTACTTAGACCAGGATGGTCAAAAGATTGATGGTTTGGGTATCTATGACTACTACACAGAAAGTAGTGACCGTGATCATCGCTGTATTGGTAATATTGTTGTAGAAGCGAATATTCATGACAAAGAGGTTACTGTTGTAGGATTTGAAAATCATGGTGGTCAAACAAAAGCCGTATCGAATCCATTTGGTAAGGTATTAGTTGGACATGGAAATACATACAAAGGTGAATATGAAGGTTATATGGATGCACAAACAATCGCAACCTACATGCATGGACCACTGTTACCAAAAAACCCAGCCATCGCTGATGAAGTCATTCTTCGTGGTTTAAATCGTAGATATACTGTAGAGAAACTAGAACCACTTCAAGATACACTAGAAAATGCAGCACATGATGCAATGTTAAAACGATTGAATGTAAAGTAATAATGGTGTGATTATGGATGAGAGTGTATTAGACTATTTAGAGTCTTATAAAAGATTAGATCAACTATGTAGAGATATGTTTAGAACCAAAGATGGTGTAACAGAATACATCAATCAAATGGATAGGGTAATATCTAGAATTAATTCGAAACAAGATTGGCGAAACTTCTATTCGAGATTAAAATATCAGCGTCGATTACGAAATAATCTAGTTCATAATACGGAATGCTCAGAATGTACGGAGGAAGATATTGATGAAGTCGAATACTTCTTCGAATTAATATTAAAACAAGAAGACCCTCTAGCATGCATTCGTAAACAACAAACATTGACTAGACATGCAGCGATACAAACATCTGATAGTAGTTCTATGAGAAGAGGATATCACTCGAAGAAATCTGGTATTGTTGAGTTCATCATATATATGATGGTTTTTGTAGCTATAATGGTGCTAATTCTTAGATATATTTAAATCATTGAGCATATTGAAAAGGGGCATTAGGCCCCTTTGATTGTCTTAAGTACTTCATCTAAGTCTTGTGGTTTTGATTTGTTGAATATGAATTGACATGCATCATGTTCGCTGTAGCGTGGAATAATATGGAAGTGCAGATGGTGTACTGTTTGTCCTGCTACTTCACCACAGTTATTTAGGATATTACATCCTTCAGCTTTTGTGGCATGAACAATTTTCTTAGACAAGTTAGAGATAACTTCAGCACACTGTTTTACGGTCTTTGTATCTGCCTCTAAGATGTTTGCAATATGTTTCTTCGGCATCACAATTGTATGACCGTAGGTTACCTGTGAGATATCAAGTATTGCTAAAACATTGTCATCTTCATAGACGACTTTTGAAGGGATCTTATGATCGATAATATCGCAGAAAATACACATATTAATTTCCTCTCATTTCTATATATCTATATTGTAAAAAAAGTCGCATGATTTTGCGACTTTTATTTCATATCTTGTACTAGAATATCTGGATACTTGTCCTTAACGGAGTCGTAGATAGTCTTATCATAGATGTGGAAGTTGTGCTTCTTGAAGAAGTATGTTGATGCATCTGCAGAAACCTGATTAATCTTCTGTAGTGCTGTATCCACATCATCCTTTATCTTTGAAGCATCGTTTTCATCAACCTTGATAACATAGAATTTCGCACCATCACTAGCAGGTGACTCTGTCCAAGGATCGCTTGGTTTATTTGAGGTGATGATAGTACGTACTAATGCATCTAAGTCGGATGATTCAGTTGTGTAAATCTGTGATACAGGAGTACCTGTTCCGTTGTGTGCTGTAGATACTGCAGCAAAATCAGTGTTACCACCTTTTAAGTCAGCTAACGCTGCATCAGCATCTGCTTGGGCAGTAAAGGTTAATACTGTAGCCTTTACTGGCTTGTATGTATCTACTAGAGAGTCGAAGTTCTCATCGATATATTTCTTTGTTAGTTCCTTAGCCTGAAGAGAAGGGATAAGGTATTCCTTCAGATATGATTCTTCATCCAAGTTGTTATTTTTCATATAGGAAGCAAATGTATCACCATACATAGACTTATAGTTTGCAAGGCTTTGTTCTGCTTCTTTTTGCATCTTATCTGTAACTTCAATTTCTGCTACAGCGATTGCTTTACTTGCTTCATTGACAGCAGTAGTAGCACCGGCGTTCTGCTTCATTAATGTGAATACATCACCCTTTGTAATATTCTTCTTGCCAATGGAGAAGATTACTTCATTACTATCTTTTAATTTTGCTACTGCATCACTACATCCAGTTAATCCAGATAAGAGGATAGCAGCACAAACAACGGCAGTAAGTTTTTTAAACTTTGTCATTATTTTGTTTCCTCACTTTCTGTCTTAATTCCCATAGCTTTCTTAATTGAACTTTCAAGTTCATCATTACCCTTGAAATCAATACCTAATTCTTCAGCTTTTGACCATAGTGCCTGATTTGAAAGAGTTGTATCGTAGTTTTGAACTAATGTTAAGTAAGGATTATCTCCAGCAACTTCTTCAAGCTTAGCTTGTGTTGTAGCATTCGCAATAATCTTGAAATAACCGAAGTTAGAAGAACGTACCCACTTACTTACTTCACCTTCGTTGAGGGCGAGGGATGCTTCTAAGAATGCAGCATCCAATGTAGATGTGTTCTTATCGATAACACCTAATACACCGCCGTTAACAGATGTTGATGTATCTTCACTATGCTTGGAAGCGACTGTAGCGAAATCATCACCAGCTGCTAATTCATCATCAACAGCTTTCATTCTAGCTGCTTCATCTTCTGTAGGTTCGGCAGTAGGGTTGTTTCTATCTGTAAACTTAATCAAGATATAAGATACTTGACGAATCTTTAATTCATCGAAATGCTGCTTTGCGTATTCAGCTGTTAACTGATTTACTTTTTGTTGTTGAATTAAGTATTCTTCTAAATCTGTATAACCAGTTGATGACATATCGCTGAGTAACTTAGCTTCATAGTTATTGCCATATGAGTTCTTGTAGTTAGCGATAATGGATTCAGCTTGCTTGGCAGCTGCGTCTTTAATTTCATTTGTTGTAGAAATACTAGCGTCTGCGATTGCACGTTTGAACAATGTTAATTCAGCACTTGAACCATTTGTTCTAAATAGTGTTTCGTAGAATTCAGAAGCAGTTGTATCGTTATCATCGATAGAATAAACGACATCTTCTCCGTTTGTTTGTTTACCTTTTAATTTTCCTTTGTTTGTATCGTAAATGTAATACACACTGATAGCGAGGAAGACTGCTACCACTAACATTACAAACCAGTTCTTTTTCAAGAATTTGCTCATAATACCTCCTAAAGTTTTATACTTAAAAACGCTTTTTAATTATAGTGTAAATGTTGCTTAATTGCAATTTCTGTAAACTGAAGTTTGTGTGAAGAATCACAAAATAAAAAAATTTCACAAATGAGATAGTGTAACCCCAAGAATTTATAAGATAATGTTACAATAGGTAGCGGAATGAAGGTGATTGTGTGAAAACTTTAGAGATTAGAGATCTTCACGTATCAGTAGAAGATAAAGAAATTTTAAAGGGTGTAAACCTTACAATTGGAGAAAATGAGGTACACGCCTTAATGGGACCAAATGGTAATGGTAAATCAACATTACTTGCGGCGATTATGGGTAATCCTGTATATACCGTAACAAAAGGTTCTATTACATATGATGGAAAAAATGTATTAGCAATGCCTGTAAATGAGAGAAGTGTTGCTGGTTTATTCTTAGCGATGCAATATCCGCAAGAGATTCCAGGTGTTACTAACAGTGATTTTTTACGTGCTGCGATGAACGTTCGTCGTGAGTCTCCGGTTCCATTATTTACATTTATTAAATCTATGGAAAAGACAATCCAAGATTTACAGATGAAAGAAGATCTAGCCCACCGCTTCTTAAATGAAGGCTTCTCTGGTGGTGAAAAGAAGAGAAATGAAATTGTACAGATGGAGATGTTACGTCCATCTCTTGCGATGTTAGATGAAATCGACTCAGGTTTAGACGTAGATGCAATGCATATTGTTGCAAATGCTATTAACAATCTACGTGCTGAAACGGGTATGTCATTAATGATTGTTTCTCACTATGATCGTTTCTTCGAATTAATTGAACCTCAATATACACACGTACTTGTAGATGGAAAAGTGGTACTTGAAGGAGATGGTCAGTTAGCTCGTAAGATTGATACAGACGGCTATGATTGGATTTACGCTGAATATGGTATTGAAGCACCTCGCGAAAAGAAGGCTGCTCATCGTCCAGCTAGTACAATTGGTAGTTGTGCTGTTCGTAATGCCGCAGAAGCAGAGGCTAAAAAGTAATGGAAATGATTCATGTCGATACAGATATTCAATTACATGATTCTTTTAGTCAATTTGAAATTGATACTGAGCGTGATATTGAATTAACTTTCAGTGCAGATGCGGGCGAATATGAAGTGTTTGTACGTATCAAAAACTGCGGTAAATTACGTATTCGTACATTTGCTTACGCTAATGCACAAGTTAAATATCTGTTCTGGAATGACAATGAGCATATGATTGAGATTGATGAGACACATGAAGTGTTACGCAATGCAAATGTCGAAGTTGCTCATTGTGAAGTGAACCCATATCCAGTGAAGCGTAATACATATATGGCTCTAAGAGAACCAGGTGCGTATGGTCATCTTGTGTCTTCGTCACTAGTCGCATCTGATAAAAACTACAAGCAGAATATCGTAAATTTTGCCCAACGTACATTAGCGAATATCGATAATTTCGCAGTTGTACTAAATGGCGGTAAATTATATATCGATGCGATAGGTAAGATTGTTAAGGGTGCTTCTCGCTCAGAAAGCCATCAGAAGTCACGCGTGATGTGTTTTGATGATGGACAAAGTTCTACAGTTATTCCTGAGTTATTGATTGATGAAAATGATGTACAGGCTAGCCATGCTTTAACGATTGGTAGAATTGACCGTGAACAGCTATACTATTTACAATCGCGTGGTCTAGATCAACGCCAATGTACGTCTTTGATTAGTTCTGGTTATATGTATCCGATCACTCAATTTTTAAGTGATGAAACACTCCAGCAAGAGCTCCGCGCAGAAATGGAGGCGAAGTTAGCAAACTTATGATTGATGTAGAAAAGATTCGTCAAGATTTTCCGATGATTGTAAATCATCCTGAGTTAATTTATTTTGACAATGGTGCGACAACATACAAACCGAAAGCTGTAATCGATGCTATCTGTAATTTCTATTGCAACTTCACTTCAAATGTTGAACGTGGTGATTATGAAACAGCAATTCAAGCTGATCGTGCATATGACAATACGCGTAAGATTATTGCTAGATTTATCAACTGCGAGCCTTGCGAAGTGGCGTTTACAGCGAATATTACTGCTACATTGAATCAGATAGCGTATGGACTAGGTAAGGGCTGGCTAAAGAAGGGTGATATTGTTTTAACAACGCTCAATGAACATGCTAGCAATCTTTTACCTTGGTTTCGTTTAGAAAAAGAATTGGGTATAGAAATTCAATATATTCCAGTTGATAACCATGGTGTGGTTATCATGGATGAATATAAAAAGTTATTAAATTCTCAGGTAAAGGTTGTTACACTTGCACACGTTACCAACGTAATGGGTGCATTACAACCAATTCAGCAGATGACAACTTTAGCACATGAAGTTGGCGCATTGATGGTTGTGGATGGAGCCCAAAGTGTTCCTCATCATCCAATCGATGTTAAGGCACTTGATGTCGATTTCTTAGGTTTTTCATCGCACAAGATGTGTGGACCGGATGGAGTAGGTGTTCTTTACGGTAAGTTTGAATTACTAGATCGTATGGAACCGTTATTGCTTGGTGGTGGCATGAATGCACGCTTTACTTCAGATGCTGATGTGATTCTGAAGAATGCGCCTATCAAGTTTGAAGCAGGTACCCCAAATATTGAAGGCGTTATTGGATTAGGTGCAGCTGCGGAGTATCTTATGTCTATTGGTATGGAAAATATCAGTGCATATGAAAAGGAACTTCGTGCATACTTTGCGGAAAAATTAAAAAAATTGGATAATATTGAGTTCTATAATCCTAATAATACTTCTGGACCTATCACATTTAATGCGAAGGGTGTATTTGCACAGGATGCGGCTGGCTATCTTGGTGCTAGTCACATTGCGGTACGCTCTGGTAATCATTGTGCCAAGGTTCTACATGAAGTAATTGGCACAGACCAGACAATTCGTGCATCGTTATATTTTTACAATACAAAAGAAGAAGTGGATCGTTTTATTGAAGTTGCAAAGAACATCAGTTTAGAAAATGCAGTTGGCATCTTCTTCTAAAGGAGTACAAACAATGAGTGAAGTAGAAAATTTTATTAATGATCCGCAGATATTACGTGAATTGATTATGGATCATTATCAATATCCACATAATCATAAATTGGTAAAAGACGATCGTTACTTATCTGTACATATGGCTTCAGATAGCTGTATTGATGATATTACAGTGCAGTCTGATATCAAGGATGGTGTAATACAGGATATTCGCTTTGAAGGTGTTGCTTGTACAATTTCAACAGCGAGTACTTCGATGATGACTGACTTGTTAAAGGGAAAAACATTGGATGAGGCGCGTGTAATTATTCAGAATTATTTTGCGATGATTCACGAGCAACCATATGATCCAGAACTTTTACAAGAAGCAGTTGCGTTGAAGAATGTATATAAACAAGCCAATCGCATTAAATGTGCAACTATTGGTTGGGATGCGATTGAACAGATGATTGATGAAAGTGAGGGTAAGAAATGAGCGAACAGATTAAGTTGACCTCTGAAGATGAAGCAGTTCTTTCTTCCCAAGATGATTATAAGTATGGTTTCCATGATGATGTGAAGTCCATCATCGATACAGGTAAGGGCATTTCTGAAGAAGTTGTAAGACAAATCTCAGCATATAAGCATGAACCTGAATGGATGACACAAAAACGTGTAGATGCATATCATATCTTCATGAAGAAGCCTATGCCTAAATGGGGACCAGATTTAAGTGAAATTGACTTCCAGGATTTTACTTACTATCGTAAAGTCTCCCAAGAAACAGAAAAGAGTTGGGAAGAAGTTCCTGAAGAAGTAAAAAATACATTTGAAAAGTTAGGTATTCCGGAAGCAGAACGCAAGTTTTTAGCGGGTGTTACAACTCAATACGAATCAGAAGCTGTCTATCATAACATGTTAAAGGAAGTCGAAGAAAAAGGTGTTATTTTCTTGGATATTGACTCTGCTTTAAGAGAACAGCCAGAACTTTTTAAACAATATTTTGGTAAGATTGTAAGTGCTGGTGATAATAAACTTTCTGCACTCAATAGTGCAGTATGGTCTGGTGGCAGTTTTATCTACGTTCCTAAGGGTGTTAAATTAGAGAAACCGTTACAGTCTTACTTCCGTATTAACTCTGAATCCATGGGACAATTTGAAAGAACAATCATTATCGTTGATGATGGGGCTGAATGTTCCTATGTAGAAGGCTGTACAGCACCACAGTACTCTAAGGATTCTCTCCATGCGGCAGTTGTTGAAGTATATGTTGGTAAGAATGCGAAGTGTCGTTATTATTCTGTACAGAACTGGTCAGGTAATATCCTAAACTTGGTAACAAAGCGTGCAAGAGTTGATGCAGGTGGAACGATGGAATGGATTGATGGCAATATCGGTTCTAGAATTTCTATGAAGTATCCATCTTGCATTCTTGCGGGAGAAGGTGCAACTGGTCTTTGTATCTCAATTGGTGTAGGTTCAAAGGGGCAGTTCCAAGATACTGGTTCTAAGATGATTCATGCAGCTCCTAATACGCGCTCCTCCATTATTTCTAAGTCAGTATCACGTAATGGCGGTGTAACTAATTTCCGTGATGAAGTACACTTTACGCCAGCTGCGAGAAATTCAAAGGCACACATTGAATGTGATACCTTAATTTTAGATAATATTTCTAAGAGTGATACGATTCCTACAAACTCAAATATGAATAATTCTTCTACTATCGAACATGAAGCGAAGGTTTCCAAGATTTCTGAAGACCAATTATTCTATTTGATGTCACGTGGTTTAAGTGAAGAACAAGCAACAGAAATGATTGTCATGGGATTCCTAGAGCCGTTTACGAGAGAATTACCGATGGAATATGCTGTAGAATTGAACCAGTTAATGAAACTGGATATGAGTGGCTCCGTTGGATAAAAAGATTGCACGTGCGAAAGGATTACAAGCACGTGCTTTATTGTCTTCGCAAGAACGTAACAAGAAAAGTCATACTGTATGTCGAGAAGTGATTTCAAGGATACATGCAGGCATGTTAATAGGATGTTATGTTTCTATCAAAGATGAATTAATCACATCGGAAATTCTTAAGTATTGTTTTGCGAATAATATTACAGTATGTGTTCCAAAAGTAGTGGAGAATACTTTGCAATTTTATCAAATTAAATCTAATCATGACTTAGTACCAGCACCATTTGGCTTATTAGAACCAAATGTAACGGAAATGATTCCAGTTCAAAAGATAGAAATGATGATTGTTCCATTAAGTAGCTACGATTTAAAGAATCATCGTACAGGATACGGGAAAGGGTACTATGACTCAGTTCTAATGAATTGTAGAAATAGAATAGGTGTTGCGTTTCAGGAACAAGAAGTTGATCAAATAGATGTTGAATCACATGATATTACATTAGATGAAATCATCTCTGCTTAGAGGTGATTTTATTTTACTTGACAGTATCGATACTCGATATTATATTTTAGATAGATGAATATCGAGACTCGATATTATAGGAGGAAATATGATTCATAAGTTTGTCTATTATAATTATTTTGAATCAGATGCATTCGCTAGTTATCTTCATGAAATGTCATTACAGGGATACCATTTTAAAGGATTTGGGTTTGGTTTAAAATTCGAAAAAGGAGAACCAAGAGATATTACATATGATGCGTATGTCTTTAACGAACAACAAGAGGAAGATCAAGGATTAAATCCGAATTCGGAGGACTTTTTGGGTTATTGTAAAGAGGCTGGATGGCAATATATTGACGCCTATCAACGCTGGATTATTTTCTATAAAGTGAAAGAAGATGCTGTAGATATCGCAACAAAAGAAGAAAAACTTGAGAATGCGTTTGCGGTAAGGAAAGATGATTTAAAATTTGCTCGAATAGTATTACCTTTGTCCGCTATTTATATTATTAATTCGGTTTTACTTAATCCTAATATTTTTGAACTTCTGGAATACAGAAATCTTACAATTGAACTCGGTTGGTTTCTTTTCATATTTTCACCATTTTTTCTGTACTTTCACGATAAGAAAATATATCAATTATTACGTAGTAAATATGAAAGTACAGGTGAATTATATTTAGAGAATCCAAATAAAAAACAAATGTATTTTCAACCAAGTTCATTATTTTATTTCGTATTTACGATTGTTATTTCTACTCTATTTTTAAAATCTTATTGTGGCCTTTTGATAAGTCCATTGATTGGCGTTGTTGTGTATTGTGCGTTTTTCTGCTTACAAAAATTCTTTTGTAGGAAATATGGTTCATCTGGTTATATGGCGATTATGGGAATTACGATGTTTATATTCTATGTAATCATGCTGGTGTTGTATGGACAGAAGCAGGCTAATCTTAAGGCAGCATCAACAGATGATTTTCCATTACAACTTGTTGACATTGATGTAGATAGTAAAGGGATTACGCATGGAGCTTATACAGAACAAAAAGGTCTATTTGTGGATTGGACAAAGTACGTAATTGCACAAGGAGATGCAGCACAAGAAGTTCTATCGTATACGATTTATCATTCATCTTCTCCTTGGTTGATTCATAAGCAATATTTATACTTATCTTCAGGTATGAAGGCAACAGATATCAACGAACTTTGGAAACAAAAATCAGCGATTGTTTATAAGGAATTTGATGACTATGTGTATGTTGTTGATTGTGAAAATGAGTTGATTGAACTTAGGTATTCACAAGAGTTAACTCAACAACAGATAGATACAGTTATCAGAAAGATAGTGAAATGATATGGCACGTGCACAGTTTCAAACATTAACAGAACCGATGTTCTATATTCTCCTATGCTTGCAGAAAGAAGTATGTGGTATTGATATCATGGCTATGGTAAGTGTAATCTCAAATGGTAGAGTTTCCATTGGACCAGGTACTTTGTATGCGATGTTGCAAAAGTTTGAGGATAACGAAATTATTGAAAAGACTAGAGAAGAAAATCGTAAGAAGTGGTATCTTATCACAGATGCAGGGAAACAAATGCTTGAGGACGAATTAAAACGTCTAGAATCAATGTTAAGTGACGCAAAATCTACGATGAAAAATAACTAAATGATTTCATATAAATACAATCTACGAATATTATTTGGTATGATATAGATGATAAATAAAGGAGAACAGCTTAATGAAGGTTGTACTAGTAGCTGAATCAGGTGCGGATATTCCAAAGGAAATAGCCGAAAAAGAAGGTATCTATATCGTTCCAATGCATGTCACTTTTGATGGTGAGACAAAAGATGATGGTACTTTCCCAGCATCAAATATCATTGATTATTTTGAGAAGAACTTAAAGATTCCAAAGACGAGTGGTTCTACTATTGTGGATTTTGATTATATCTTTGATCGTATTCACGAAGAGCATCCTGAAGCACATATCTTGTATCTAGCATATTCTTCGGTAACAACTTGTGCTTACGGTTGTGCACAGATTGCAATGGAAAACCGTGATTATATTACGGCAATTGATACAAAGCTTTATTCAATTGGACAGGGTCAAGTATTAGTGCGTATGGCTGAATTATTACGCGAACACCCTGAATGGGGTATTGAGGAAGCGGTAAGTGCTGCCAATGATTTGATTGCTAGAGGTCATATGTCATTTATTCCTAAGACGTTAGCTTTCTTGGTCGCTGGTGGAAGAGTCAGTAATGCGAAGGCTTTATTAGCAGGTGTATTACTATTACATCCATGCATTGAAGCAAAGGATGGACGTCTAGTCGCTGGTAAGAATTATCGTGGCAAGATGAATCGTGTGATTTTTAAAATGATGGATGACTTCCTCGTAAATAATGCGATTGCTAATGATGAAGTGTGGTGCTGTACTACGGTTGGCTTTGATGAAGCACTGAAACCGGAAGTAGAAGAATATCTTCATACCAAAGGAATTGAAAAGGTACGTTGGTCACAATGTGGTGGTGTTATTACCACTCATGGTGGACCTGGTGCATTTGGTATTGCGGGATTTCGTACGAAGTAAGTAAGGTGCAGATATATCTGTACCTTTTTTATGAGATAGTATTATTTTAAATTTATTCGTAATAGATATATACTAATGGACGGGAGAGTAAAATTATGTATAACGTTAGAAAGATTCAAGATGATATTTATTGGTTAGGTGCCTCAGATCGACGCCTTGAAAAGTTTGAGAATACATATAGTGTTCCATCAGGAATGTCTTATAACAACTATTTGATTTTAGATGAGAAGACATGTCTTGTGGATGGTATTGATTACAATGTTGCCCAGCAGTTCTTTGAAAACTTGGAGTTTGCTTTGCAAGGCAGAACATTAGATTATATGATTGTTAATCATATGGAGCCTGATCACTGTGCAATCATTCCGCAGCTTGTACAGATGTATCCAAATATGAAATTAATTGGTTCCATGCAAGCATTCAAAATGATGAACCAGTTCTATCGTTTTGAAACAGATAGTCGTTCCATCGTTGTAAAGGAAAATGACACATTAAATCTTGGTGAGCATAATTTGAAGTTTATAACTGCACCAATGGTACATTGGCCTGAAGTCATTATGACATATGATGAAACTGCGAAGATATTATTTAGCGCAGATGTATTTGGTAGCTTTGGAGCAATGAGCGGTAATGTATTTGCGGATGAAGTTGATTGGGAACATGACTGGAAGGATGAAAGTAGACGTTATTATACTTCTATCGTTGGTAAGTATGGCATGCAGGCATCTGCAGTATTAAAGAAAGTTAGCAATCTAGAGATCAAAATGATCTGTCCTTTACATGCGCATATTTGGCGTAAGGATTTTGATAAAATTATCAGTCTTTATGAAAAGTGGACTTCTTATAGCTATGAAGTAAACTCGGTTGCGATATTCTACGGTTCTGTCTATAACAATACAGCTAACGCAGCAGATATCCTCGCGATGCAGCTGGCGGAAAAGGGTGTTAAGAATGTGAAAGTATTTGATACATCCAAGACGGATTTATCAATCATGTTATCGACAGCGTTCCAATACTCTACACTTGTATTTGCGGCAGCTTCTTATAATGCAGAAGTATTTGATACCATACAGCACTTATTATCAGAGATTAAGAATCATAGTCTTGCGAATCGTACGGTTGGGTTAATTGAAAATGGTTCATGGGTTCCAACCGCGAAACTTCTTATGGAAAAACAAATTTCTACTTGGAAGAATACGGTGATTCTAGAACCTAAGGTTACTGTGAAGTCTGCTGTAAAGGAAGATAGTTTAGCTGAAATCGAAAAATTAGCTGATGCGATTGTCGAGTCATTAAATAAGTAAATGTAAAAGAGAAGTTATGGGTGTGACTTCTCTTTTTTTGGGTTATATAGTTTTTTGTAATAGTTCAATGACTTCTTGTTTTGGCTTAGATGAGCGTGCAGTGACAATCTTAGGTGAGCCACCACCACTAGCTTCTAATGATTCTTGGATAGCTGCGTAGATATTTCTTGCTTTTCCTTCTGGGGAAATGATAGCGAAATCATTGTTATCATTAGAAGTAGTCAGCAGGATTTTTGTGGAAGATACTTCATTTAGTAGAGCTTGTGATACGGTACGTAATAGACTCGCGTCCACAACATCTACTAGTACGGTATCTTCCATTTGAAGAATCTCTTTTACTTTATAGGCTGTTAGTTCTTTTTGAAGTTCTTCAACTTGTTTTTTATAGGTTTTATTTGCATTGCGTAAAGTCTGGACATTTTCTAGAATGTCATCTTCTTTTCCATTTAGCATTTTATGCAATTCTTGAATTAGATTATAGTATTTCTTTAATTTAATGTTTGTGGCCCAACTAACGGTTGTATAGATGCGTGTACCACGTGATGTTTTTTCGCTACCTAGGATAATAAAACTACCAATTTGATTTACATTATTTACGTGGGGTGTACCACATGGTTGGGAGTCGATATCACCGAATGTAACAACGCGTACTTCATCATGATTTGCGTATTTAGGGTTTGGATATTCACTTCCTTTGTAGTATGTAAATTCTGCTGGAATATCTTGTAAGAGTGTATCATTCATAAACTCTTGTACCTCTTGTAGGTGTTTTTCATCTAGATCTTTACTGTTAACTTCATACCATTGATTTTCTGGTGAAGTAACACCAATCGCAACGATATAAAGACCCATCTTTCCATAATATCCATCTAGTAGATGATATGCACTTTGTACAGTCGTATTAATGATACGTGTTTCTTTATCGACTTCCATATGGATAGGGTTTTGTAACGTACCGCTAACTTTGTGGTAGAGGATATCATCTTCCCATTTTAAATCGATAACTTCTTGGCCATTGATGGTTCCTTTATCACCAGGCATACCACCTTTTTCGCCATAGAATACTGTTTCTTTGAATGTATAATAGCCGTCTTTTTCAGTTGTGATGGTAGTATCGCAACTGAGGTTTAATAGATTATCATAGTGGTTCATAATGTACCTCCATTTTTTATCATTATACTTGAAAAAGTGAATTCCTGCAGATTAGGTTTTCTATGCGTATTTCAAACTGGTATAATACATACATGAGTCAAACAAAACGAACAGTAATTGGTATCTTAGCGCATGTTGATGCGGGGAAGACGACATTAATAGAGAGTATTTTATATCAAACGGGTGCGATTGGTTCATTAGGAAGAGTGGACCATCGTGATTCTTTTTTTGATTTTGATGAACAAGAGAGAAATCGTGGGATTACGATCTATTCTAAAGAGGCGCATTTTGTTTATAAAGATATCGAAGTATATATCATTGATACACCAGGACATGCGGATTTTTCTTCAGAGATGGAGAGAACCTTGTCAGTTTTAGATATGGCAATTGTATTGATTAATGGACAAGATGGTGTACAGGCACATAGTGAAACGATATGGAAATGTTTAGAGTATTATCACGTACCTACTATGATGTTTGTAAATAAGATGGATATTAGCTATCTTAGTAAAGAAAAGTTACTCGAAGACATTCATACAAAGTTATCTAATAACGCAATTAATTGGTTAAATGAAGATAAGATGGAGGAGATATGCTTCTCCAGTGATGTGCTTTTAGAACAATTTGAAAACAAGGGTTTCTTAACATCTGAGGAAATTGTAGAGGGATTCTATCATCGCAGTTTCTTTCCAGTATTCTTTGGTTCTGCACTAAAGGTGCAAGGTATTGATTTATTGTTAGATGGAATTTTACAATTTTCAGTTGATAGAAGTTATCCTGAGGAATTTGGTGCTAGAGTGTATAAGATTACCATGGCTGAGAATCATACACGTTTAACTCATGTAAAGATCACGGGTGGTATTTTATGTGCCAAACAAAAACTGGATGAAGATGAAAAGGTTGATCAGATTCGTCTATATCACGGTACGAAGTTTAGTATGCTTGATGAAGCGTATCCTGGTATGGTTGTAGCGTTAAAGGGATTAGAACACGTTGAAGCAGGAGATGGTCTAGGATTTGAAGAAAAACAGATACAACCTATCTTAAGTGCATATATGGATTACCGTTTAGTTTATCCAAAGGGTACAGATTTACTTGCGCTTACGACGACGTGTCGTGAAATCAGCGAAGAAGATCCAGCACTTGAAATGGATATCCAAAGTGAGACAGGACAGATTGATATACATATCATGGGTGAGATGCAGATGGAAGTCTTACAGAAGAGAATCTTTGATCGCTGTGGGATTTCGGTAGGCTTTAGTACTGGCAGAATTCTTTATCGTGAAACGATTAGAGAAACTGTAAAGGGTGCAGGTCACTTTGAACCATTGCGCCATTATGCAGAAGTACAGGTAAGATTAGACCCTCTTGAAAGCGGGAAGGGAATTGTGATTGCCAATGAAACTGGTTCGGATCAACTTTCTTTTAACTGGCAAAATACGATTCTGAGTGCGTTACGTACCAAGAAACATCGCGGTGTTTTGACTGGGAGTGAACTAACGGATGTCAAGATTACTTTAATTGCAGGAAAGGGTCATTTAAAACATACTGAAGGTGGAGATTTTCGACAGGCTGCAACACGTGCAGTACGTCAAGCACTGATGAAGACATCTTCCATCTTACTAGAACCGTATGTGTCTTTTGAATTAACGGTTCCTAGTGATTCCTTATCAAAAGCATTATTTGATTTAGAAAGCAAGAAGACGCAGTTTGAAATACAAGATAGTAAAGATGGCCGTAGTGTAATTGTTGGTAGAGGTTGTATTCGATTACTTGCACACTATCAAAATGAAGTAAGTGCCTATAGTAAAGGTCAGGGGAGATTTTCTTTTCAGCCTGATGGTTATGATGTATGCCAAGATACAGATGAGATTGTGGCACAAATTGGCTATGATCCAGAGATGGATATGCGTAATCCTTCATCATCGGTATTCTGTGCAAATGGTAGTGGCTTCACAGTAACTTGGGATAAAGCGGATGAATACATGGATATCGCGCAAGAAACGGTTGAATCAGTTTCGACACAACATCGTACGTATCGAATTGAAGAGGATGAATTAAAGCGTATCTTTGATCGATCGACTTCAAATAATCGTAATTTTAATAAACAACATAATCCTGTCAAAAAGAAGCCGAAAGAAGAAAAACCAAAAGTAATGAAACACTTACCACCTTGTTTAATCGTAGATGGATATAACATGATATTTAGTTGGGATATTTTTAAAGAATACAAGGATGATGAACTGGAAATCTCACGCGAGAAGTTATTGGATATTTTATTCAACTATCAAGCTTTCACAAAAGAAAAGATGATCGTTGTATTTGATGGCTATAAAGTCAAAGATAATCTTGGTACAATATATTCACGTAAGGATATGGAAGTAGTATATACATCTAGTAATTTAACGGCAGATGCGTATATTGAACGCTTTGTGGCAGATCATCAGAAAGAGTATGATTTAACGGTCGTAAGTTCTGATAGTTTGATTCAAAATGCTATCTTTGCGCATGGTGCAAAGCGCATGTCCGCAAGAGAATTATTTGGACGTATCACATTTATCAATCAAGAGATTGAAGAACAATTGACACATTCATAGGAGACAAGAAGGTATGGCAAAATTATATTTTTATTACGGAGCGATGGGAAGCTCTAAGACAGCGAATGCTTTAATGGCAGATTATAACTATCGTGAACGTGGTCAGAAGACCATACTTGCGAAAACAAATATTGACACACGTGATGGGAAAAATGTCATTTGGTCTCGTATTGGTTTGGAAAGGGAATGTGTTCTATTATCGGATGTTTGCGCTATGAGCGAAGAAGAGCTTCGTACTTATGATGCAATTATCGTAGATGAGATTCAATTCGCAAAGCGTGAACAAATCGACTTCTTAGCACATATCGTAGATTATTTAAAAGTTCCAGTATTATGTTATGGTTTGCGTTCGGATTTTCAGCTAAATTTATTTGAAGGTAGTGAGCGTTTACTTGCGATTGCGGATGAACTACATGAAGTAAAGACTGTATGTTGGTGTGGTAAAAAAGCAACTTGTAATGCACGCTATAATGAACATGGTATTGTGCGTGTCGGGACACAGGTATTACTAGGTGCAAATGATGAGTATATTGCCCTTTGTCGTAAGCATTTCTTAGAAGGAAAGCTACATGGAGAAGAACCAGTAGGCTTGAAATAACTCACTATTTCTGTAGAGTGCGTTATAAATTTCAATATTTTGTGATGAATGAGATATTTGTTCATCACTTTTTCTATATTTTCTGATATACTTTTCTACATTGCGAAAGGAGAACTGAGGATGTTTAAACAAAGACAAACTGACATGTTGAATGGTGTTATTTGGAAAGAAATTTTATTGTTTTTTATTCCGATTATGTTCGGTTCTATCTTTCAACAGCTTTACAATACTGCTGATGCGATGGTCGTTGGTAATTATGTTGGTAAGGAAGCACTTGCCGCAGTAGGTGGATCAACTGGTGTTGTAATCGGATTACTTGTAAATTTAATTGTAGGTTTGTCGAGTGGTGCGACAGTCGTGATTGCGCAAGCGTATGGTAGTAATAATTATTCTTCTGTAAAGAAGGCAGTACAAACTGCGATGAGTTCTAGTGTATATATTGGTGCTATTTTTACGGTTATTGGCATTATCTTTACGCCATGGGCGATGAACATGTTGAATGTTCCTGCGGATATTATGGATTATTCGGTATTATATATGCGTATCTACATGCTAGGTATGATTCCTACGATGATTTATAATACGGGTGCTGGTATCTTACGTGCAGTTGGTGATTCAAAAAGACCACTATATTTCTTGGTGGCCGCATGTATTACAAACATTGTATTAGATGTAGTATTCGTTGTGTTCTTCCATTGGGATGTTGCAGGGGTAGCGATTGCGACAGTTTTATCGCAGGTTGTTAGTGGTGTATTAACACTATATATCTTATCGGCAGAAGATAGTGCATATTACTTTGATATTCGCAATTTACATTGCAATATGCATATTCTAAGGCAAATTTTGATGATTGGTTTACCAAATGGAATTCAAGGCGCATTATATAGTTTCGCTAATCTCTTTATTCAGGCAACTGTAAATGGTTACGGAACAAATACAGTAGCTGCGTATACTGCTTTCGGTAAGATTGATGCGCTATTTTGGAATTATTCTGGTGCACTAGGCACTGCAACATTAACGTTTATTGGGCAAAACTTTGGTGCTGGTAAAATCAAGCGTATGAAGCAAGGCGTATGGAATGCGATTGGTATCTATACGGTTGGTTCGCTTCTGATTACAGCATTGTTATATTTCCATGGGGATTATATTTGTGGCTTGTTTACGCAAGATGCAGAGGTTATTGATATTTGTGTACAAATGATACGTCAGTTATGTGTGTTCTGGCCTGTATTTGTGTTCCTAGAGATTTATGTAGCAGCTACGCGTGCTTGTGGTGATGTTATTTATCCTATGATTATTACGATGATGGGAATTGGTGTGCTTCGTATTGTATATATCTTATTTGTACCATCGTCTACAGTCTATGAATCCTTGCGTATTTTCCCAATTACATGGGTAGTTACAAGTTCAATCTTTGTGATTTATTACTTTCAGGGAAGTTGGCTTAAACGCAGTATTCAAAAAAGAAATATTACTGTCATTGATTAGGAACTTTTCGTAAAGTTCCTTTTTCTATGAAAAAAGTAGTCATATGGACTACTTGCGTTTTGTTCGTGAAGTGATAATACGTTTGATATCTTCCAAAGTATCATGATAGGAATGAGAATCAAGACTAGGGAAAGCATCAATTAAACGTTTTGTTAAATTAAATTTATCGGAAGTAAGGGTTTCTTTCAAACTATTGATTTTTTGTTGTAATTCTGCGACTTGATTATCTTTAAACTGTACTGCAGTATCTTTTACATTAACGATATTCTCTTTAAGTTCTGAACCTGCAATTCTAGCTTGTACACCTGCTTCGCTGACTTTTTGGGCAGTTTCCATAGCGCCGCCACCAATACGCTCTGTCAGTTCATCACTGACAATACGTAGTGATTTTTGCAGTTTATCAATCTGTGCAAGTTTTTCATTTAATCCAATCATTACGGATACGGAGATTATCATATCCATTGTAAGACCAAAATAGGTAATACCTAAGATCCACCAACCAATTTGCTTTGGAATCCAATTGACAAAGTCGATAATCATAGGATGAATAAAGCCAATCGCTACAACGCAACCAATACCCCATGCAAGAGAGAAAATCAAACAAACATAGCCGTTAATGTTAAATGGCATATCACGATAATCCCACCAACGTGCATGGAAGATTTGGTCTAAAATCCATCCGCCAAAGTATTCAATTAGTGTACAGACAATACTACCGACATTAAAGATAATGAGGAAGTGAATGTGTTGAATCTCTGTATGCGTTACGGTGGTCAGTAAATAGATCATCGCAATCATACCGACACCATAGATTGGACAAAATGGTCCATTTAAGAATCCACGGTTAATAACTTTTCCGACGATGGCGCCATGGAAGGCAACTTCTAATATCCAACCTAGAAAGGCATATATCGCAAAATAATATAAAAGTTGATAAACTGTCATAAATACTCCGTTCTTCAAAAATCATAACATTTTGGTAAATGAAAACAAGAGCCGAAACTCTTGTTTTGTCTGGTTTGTTATTTCTTGTGGTATAGCTTTTTATGTTGATGAACTGGATCAAATGTGACATTGATACCAAGTTTACGTAATACGTTCTTATCTTCTTCAGGTAAGATAACAGTGGAGTGAGCTTCACTGCCTTTTAGATTACCAAGTTGTTTCATCGCAAGATCAGCATCCTTGTTTGTCATTGCGGTAATCGCAAGAGCAATCAATAATTCATCTGAATGCAAGCGTGGATTGTGGTTACCTAAGTGATTGATTTTGAGGTTTTGAATTGGTTTAACGTATTCAGGCTCAATCAAGTGCGTAGGTTTTGAAATACCACTTAGTTTCTTGATAGCGTTGATGATCACTGCTGCTGATGGACCAAATAGAGATGATGTCTTACCAGTTACGATTTCACCGTTTGGTAATTCTAACGCAAGTGCAGGTGCACCTGTCTTTTCAGCTTTTTCTCTTGCGATGATAGCCACCTTACGGTCAGATGGGGAAATGGCACAATCATTCATTAATAATTCAATCTTTTTAACTGCGGAAGCAGGAATCTTTTCTTCCTTAAAATCAACAAGAGCTTGATAGTATCGACGGATAATTTCTTCTTTCGCTGCTTCGTTTGCCGCATCCATATCAGTGATACAGAAACCTACCATATTTACGCCCATATCCGTAGGGGAAGCGTATGGAGATTTCGTAAGAATACGTTCAATCGTACGATTTAATACCGGGAATACTTCAATATCACGGTTATAGTTTACAGCTGTTTGGTTATATGCCTCTAGATGGAATGGGTCAATCATATTGACGTCATTGAGGTCGGCTGTCGCAGCTTCATAAGCAAGGTTAACAGGATGGTGTAGAGGAAGATTCCATACTGGAAAAGTTTCGAACTTTGCATAACCGGATTTTACGCCATGAAGTTGATCATGATAAAGCTGAGAGATACATGTTGCTAGTTTTCCAGAACCTGGTCCTGGTGCAGTAACGACAATTAAGTTACGAGATGTCTTAACATACTCGTTTTTTCCAAGACCTTCTGGAGAAACAATATAATCGATATCTGTTGGATATCCCTTGATTGGATAGTGGATATAGGAAGTGATTCCATTCTTGCTGAGTTGATGACGGAAGTTATCAGCTGCAGGCTGGTGTTCATATTGTGTGATAACAACAGAACCAACAAAAATTTCTAAATCACGGAAAGCGTCTAAGAGACGGAAAACCTCTTGGTCATAAGAGACACCAGAGTCACCGCGTGCTTTGGAGTGTTCAATGTTATTCGCATTGATACAGATCAAGATTTCTACTTGGTCACGTAATTCTGTAAGAAGCTTTACCTTGTTATTAGGATTATAACCTGGTAAGACACGAGCAGCGTGATAATCTTCAAACATCTTACCACCGAATTCCATGTATAATTTACCGCTAAATTGACTGATACGGTTTAAGATTTTATCGCGTTGTAGATTTAAATATAATTCTGAATCAAAAGCTTGTTTTTTCATAACTGATTTTCCTCCAACGAAGAGTATACCAAATTTGTGTCCTCTTTTGCGGATAAATTATGAAATTGTTATACTATTTATGGAGAAAAAATAATGCGTTTAGAAGATGAATTATTTCGTCGTTTACGACCAAATGAACAGTACTTAATACAATATGGATTTCAGAAACAAGATGATATATATCGTTATCAAACGAAGTTAGAAGATACTGGGATGTATGCGATTATCACAGTGGAAGAAAACAGTGTCAGTGGAAGAGTACTGGATGATTTAACAAATGAAGAATATATAGCAGTGCATACCGTAGGCAAAAAGGGTGATTTTGCGACAAAAGTTAAAACTGCATATCTTTCTTGTTTGGAAGATATCGCAAAAAATTGTTTTGATAAAGTAATGTATTCTAGCATTCAAGCGAATACCATGCATGAATGGATGATAACTGAATTGCATGATATCGCAAATCATCCATTTACAAAATCACATAATGGGAATCGAACAACAGATAATGAATTTACGGCATACAAACCTAGTGATAGTGACAAGATGTATGTGCTGATGTTTTCAATTGATAAGCATAAGCTGGATAAAGGTTGCGATGAAAGTTATATCGATGCAATGAATATCAAGGTTGAACCATCTAAAGTAAGTGATTATCTACAGTTACCAGGTTTCTATCCTGCATATCATATGAATAAGAAGCACTGGGTAACTGCAATATTGGATGGCACGATTGAAGATGAAACATTGAAAGAACTTTTGTTAAAGAGTAGAAGTTTGGTGACTAAGAAATTATCGCTCAATCATCATTGGGTGATACCAGCAAATCCTTCGGTTTATGATATTGATAACGCATTTGCACAAAGTGAGTTGATGTATTGGAAACAGAAGTTAAATTATCAGATTAATGATTATGTATTTATCTACTATGGTATGCCATATGGAGAGCTTAGGTATCTTTGTAGAGTCATTGAAAAGGATATTATATTCTACGATAAATCAGGAAAACGATGTGATGAAGAAACATATATCTGTCTTCAAATGATTCATTTCTTTGATGATCATCAATTAACAAAGAAGTATGTTTCTAAATATGGTCTTACCAATATTCGTGGCGCAAGGTCAATGCCAAAAGAATTAATCAATCAAATATGCAAAATGTATCCAACATTAATGATATAATACAGAAACTGAGGTGATATTATGACTGAATTAAAAGAACGTAATCAAATTGAACAACAATACAAATGGGACCTTTCAACATTATTCGAAAATGATGAGGCTTGGAATGAAGCACTCACAAAGCTTGATGCTTTGATTTCAGAAGCTGCATCTTTTCAAGGTAAGTTAAACAATACTGAAAGTTTACTTGCGTATTTTAAGGTATCAGATGAATTAGATAAGGCGATAAAGAATGTATTTACATATGCAATGTTGCGTCATAGCGAAGATACAAGAGCGACCGATGCTCAGGGTATGTATTCCAAGGCGTATGGAAAATATGTTGAAGTGGTAAGTGCTACTTCATTTGCACAACCGGAGATTCTTGGAAATGATGAAGAAGTCTTAAAGGGATTTATTGCAGATCCATCCTTAAAGGATTTTGCATTCTTATTAGAAAATCTTGTACGTAATAAGGCACATACGTTAAGTGCTGCAGAAGAAAAACTATTATCTGCCTTTGGCGAGGTGTTCTCTGCACCAGGAAGAACGAGTGAAGCGTTAATGGATGCGGATATGGTATTTGATACAATCAAGGATGCAGAAGGTAATGATCATGCAGTAAATGGCTCTAGTTATATTCTTTTGCAAGGTAGCGATGACCGTGAGCTTCGTAAGAATTCTTTCCAATCTTTATACAAGGGTTATAAACAACATATTAATACATTCGCATCTACTTATAGTACAACAGTAAAAGCTGCTTCTATTGATGCGAAGGTAAGACATCACCAATCTTCACGTCAAGCAGCGATGTTCTCTGATAATATTCCAGTTAGCGTATATGATAACTTAGTTGAAACTGTACATAAACACTTACCAACGATGTATCGTTACGTAAAACTACGCAAGAAGATGTTAGGTCTAGATGAACTACATTATTATGATGTATACGCACCTCTTTTAAAGGGCAGCGCAAAGGATTACTCCTATGAAGAAGCTAAGGAAATGGTTCTAGAAGCTGTTAAGCCTCTTGGTACAGAATATACAGATGTTGTAAAAGCAGGTTTAGAGAACCGTTGGGTAGATGTCTATCCAAACAAAGGGAAACGTGGTGGAGCGTACTCTTCAGGTACCTATACATCCAATCCATATATCTTATGTAACTATACAGGTACACTCGATAGTGTATCTACATTAGCACATGAGATGGGACATTCTATGCATAGCTATCGTACAAACCATACACAGCCAGTACATTATGCTAACTACACAATGTTCGTAGCGGAAGTTGCCTCTACAGTAAATGAAAACTTGCTAATTGAACAGTTGTTACAGAAGGAAACAGATCCTGCACAACGTATGGCTTTACTAAACCAATACATGGAAGGTTTCAAAGGTACAATCTACCGTCAGACAATGTTTGCGGAATTTGAAAAAGAGGCACACGCCGCTTCAGAACGTGGTGAATCCTTAACACCTGAATTCTTAAATCAGTTATATCTAAGCCTTGTAAAGAAATATTTTGGTGAAGATTTAGTGATTGATGATGAAGTACAGTATGAATGGGCAAGAATTCCACATTTCTATAGACCGTTCTATGTATATGTATATGCAACAGGATATAGTACAGCAGTTGCGTTATCGGAAGGTATTTTACATGGCGGTCAAGATAGAGTTCGAAAGTATCTTGAATTCTTATCCATGGGTAGCTCAGCTTATCCAATTGATGAATTGAAGCATGCAGGTGTTGATTTAACAACACCAGAACCAATCGATATCGCTCTAGAGAAGTTTGCTAAAATACTCGATGATGCGGAAGAAACATTCGCCAAATTACAACAGAAGTAATCAAATTGGAGATATGAAAGTATCTCCAATTGACAAAATATAAATATTGTATAAAATATAATTGTAATAAATATAGGAGATTAAATATATGACATTTTACGATTATTCTTTAACAGACAGAAGTGGTAGCGAAGTATCAATGCGTAATTATGAAGGTAAGGTAGTAATTGTAGTCAATACAGCTACTGGCTGTGGATTTACACCGCAGTACAAAGACCTAGAAGATATGTATGAGAAATACCATGAACAGGGATTAGAGATTATAGATGTACCATGTAATCAGTTTGCGGACCAAACACCAGGTACTGATGAAGAGGTACATGAGTTCTGTACATTAAAGTACAATACACAGTTTGATCAATTCAAAAAGAGCGATGTCAATGGTGAACATGCATTACCTCTATTTGAATTTTTAAAGAATGAACAGGGTTTTAAAGGCTTTGGAAATAGTGTAAAGGGACTTGCCATGCGTGCAATGTGCAAACTGAAAGATGCTAACTATAAGAATAACCCTGATATTAAGTGGAACTTTACAAAGTTTGTGATTGATCGTAATGGTAATGTAGTGAAACGTTTTGAACCTACAGATGACATGCATTCAGTAGAAACATGCATACAATCTTTACTATAAGTATAAAAAATGAAAGCGTTTGTAGAGAATTGTTTCACAAATGATAAAAAAACATATATACTATCTTTTGCGGAGGTAGTGTATGAAAAAGGAAAAATCATGCGGTGCAATCGTATACCGCAAAAAAGAAGGTGTCATTCAATTTTTGTTAATACATCAAACATTGGGACATTGGACATTTCCCAAAGGACATGTAGAAGATGGTGAGAGTGAGCAACAAACAGCTTATCGTGAAATCTTAGAAGAGACTGGAGTGAAGGTTTCTTTTGAAGATGGTTTTAGAGTTATTAATACATATTCCCCAAAAGAGGATACTCTAAAGGATGTTATTTTCTTTTTAGCACAACCGATTGGTGGACATGAAGAACCGCAGTTATCTGAAGTATCAGATGTACGTTGGCTAACATGCGTTGAGGCACATGCAATCATTACATATCCTTCTGATCGTGCATTATTAAAGAAGGCGATTGATCATATTAAACTCAGAGGGGATTGGAAAGAGTATTAAAAATGATTTCATTACAAGTCTGTATCGATAATACAGATAGCGATGCATATTTTAGAGAGTATCAAGGGCAATTAGTTGGCCTTGGTGTACAACTTTCAGTTAATCATCTGTTATGCCATGATGAAAAGATTGTTGGTATTGAAAGACATTTTCATCATGATGGTGTTGTGGATTCTTCTTTTGCATTAACGGAAAAGATATCTACACAAGATGCAGTTGATTTAATCGCAACATTAATTGAATCTTATATTCGTTGTTATCATTGTGTACGTATTATATTTCATACAAATGATGAACAGCTCGTTCATGCGTATCGAGCAAACGCAGTCAGATGTGAGAAGAATGGTTTTATCTATGATGTAGAAGCGTATCGTCTACAGTTAGAAAATAGCGTGTTTGATGAACGTGGTTATATCATCAACCAAGGAAAGATGGAGAGTATTCCATTTGGCTGGTTTAATACAAGAGATAAGGGTTGTGGTTGGATTGCGGCATACAACTTATTAAAACTTAACGGAAAAACCATATTGATGAAGGATGTGCTAGCTGGCTTAAAACGTTTTACATTTATTGGTAATTTGTTGGGACAAGAGAAGATTTCTCTTTATTTCTGGCTGAAAAAGCAGGGTTTAAATGTACATATCAGTGCTGGGACTAATGCGAAGATCATCAAGAAGATGTGCGCTAGTAAGTCAGGAATCTTGTTATATATTCATCGACATAACGCACACTATGTAGCATATGAAGTATGTAAGGATGGTAGAGTTCATTTCTATAACGCTATTTATGGAAAGAAAAACCATATCATGACAGCCAGTGAGTTCTTATCAGAGAATTCCTTTATTCCATTATCTTCATTGATTTATATTGACTAGGCCCTAACGATGTTAGGGCTTTTTTTCGTATTGGTACGATTGTATATTTTCATCTAGCAGTATGATAGAATTAAGGGCGATTAGAGGGATTTATGATAAACAAGAAAGTTCATATTTCAAAGATTCATTTCATGCATATTGAATCTGAAACTTTGATTGACTCCATCGCAAAGCGTGGCGTTGCGATTGCGGTACAAGTTAACGCTCACGATGACTATTATGAGTGTGTGGATGGAAATAAGCGATTAACAGCCTGTGAGATTTTATCTTTACAGGATAAGAAATTTGAAATGGTACCTGTGATGATTATGAATGATTATTCGAAGGCAGGGAGTGCATTCTGGGGTAATACACAGAATAAACACTAATAAAGGAGATAAGATGGAACGATTACAGAAGACAATTGCGAAGGCAGGTATTGCCAGCCGTCGTAAAGCAGAAGAACTCATTGTTAATGGCAAAGTCAAAGTGAATGGCGTTGTTGTAACGGAGCTTGGAACACAAGTATCTCCTGAGGATGATATTAGTGTAAATGGTGTCGTATTAAAGAAGGAAGAAAAGGTTTATTACCTATTAAATAAGCCACGTAGAGTTATTTCTAGTGTTAGTGATGAAAAGGGTAGAGAAACAGTTCTTGCCTATCTTAGTGATGTAAAAGAACGCATCTATCCAGTTGGACGTTTGGATTATGATACTTCTGGTATTTTACTTTTAACAAATGATGGTGATTTTGCGAATGCGATGATGCATCCATCTTCACATTTACCAAAGACTTATGAAGTTGCGGTAACAGGTGTACTTACGGATGATATGTTAAATCGCTTAGCAAAGGGGATTATGTTATCGGATGGTAAGACATTACCAGCCGAAGTAGTATTATTAGAACGTTCTACGAAGAAAAATAAAACCGTACTCCACATTACAATCCAAGAAGGACGCAATCGTGAAGTACGGCGTATGATGGAATATTTCCATTGTGAAGTTACAAGACTGAATCGTATTGGCTATGGTTTCTTAGATTTAGGAAATCTAAGACAAGGCCAATATCGTAAATTACGTAGTTTTGAAGTTCGCAAGTTGCTTGCGATGGTAAAGCGTGGCAGTGAAGACTAAAGCTTGATATATTGATTGATTTGTTCTTCATCAGGATCAATATAAATCATCTTATATTTACCTAGTTCAACCATTCCGGGTTTCGCACCTGGAATTTTTTTGAGGTTTTTAATAGGGCAATACGCAACTGGAACACTAGAGGACATACGACCAGCAGAGAAGTAAGCTGCAATATTTGCCGCAAGTCGCATTGTATACTCATCTGGGTTATCATCGTGTACGACAACATGTGATCCATGATAATCTTTGGTATGGAACCAAATATTGCTCTTTTTTGTATGCCAAGTAAGCGCATCATTTTGTAAGTTGTTTTTACCAAAGGAAATAGAGATACCTTGTTCTGTCGTAATCGTAGTATATGAAGGTGATACATCTTTTTTCTTTTTCTTCTTTTTGACTTTTTCCTTCTCGAAAAGATATCCTTGTTTGACGAGTTCTTCGCGAATTTCCATTGCAGTTTCAAAATCAGCATATTTAAGCTGTTCTGATAGTCCGCTAAAATAATCGATTTCCATTTGGCAGAGTTGAATTTGTTCCTGCAAGTACACTTGACCTTTCTTTAGCTTATTGTACTTTTGGAACGCTTTGCGAGCATTGCCTTTACCATCTAATTTAGGATCTAGTGGAATATGGACAGGAGCGTCATCCACAAAACTATTTAGAGTAATCTCCTTGAGTCCTTTTGTATCAGTGATTTGATATGCGTAAAGTAAATCTCCATACTCACGCCATTTATCACAATCCTTTGCAGCTTCATATTCTTCAATCAAACGTGGTAGTTTTGTGGATTGGTGTTTGAGTTGACGGTTAATAAAGTGTTGAATATCACCGGAAAGTTGTTTGATTCTTTCTTTTTCTTCACGATGGAAGTAGAGGATATCAATTCCTTCAAAAAGAGGATATTCCTTACATAGCCCAATACTTGTTAAATCAATACAGTGGAAAACTGGTTCATTATTACTATTAGCGATAAAGATTGATTTACTGTTAGAGATCTCCTCCATGATGCTATGGAAGGTTTGTCCTTTTGACATACGATATTCAACTTCTTTCGCAAGAAATGGGGAAAAACCAGAGAATTGCTTTGTAAGGGATATATTCATATCAACATTTTGTTCTATAAATGGATTTTTCTTATCTTGTGAAGGTGTTTGAATAAATTCAGCACCTGCTTGAATGGTGCGTCTACTATTTTCAAATGGGGGAATACGCTTCATCGCATCAATGATTCGATTTTGTGCGTTTACTAAAATTACATTGGCGTATTTGCCCATTAACTCTACGTATAGTTTAAGATACTCTAGATCACCAATTTCATTATGATGACGAATATCAAAAACCATCCAACGGTCTAAATCTGCCTGTTGGATTTTTTCAACGATAGAACCTTCTAGATATTTACGTAACACCATTACGAAGTTGGAAGGCTCATTAGGAGTAGGATAACTACGATTCGTAAATAGAATTCGGTTATATACGGAATGTGTAGAAATCAATAATTGTTTCTTACCTGCAGTACCGTGCGTTTGTAGTAAAAGTTCAGTCTGAGAAGTCATATATATTTTCTGAATTCTGAATGGAAGTGTAGCTTGAATTTCAGGAATCAGTTTGGATAATAAAATACCGTCTAGTGCCATTTGAAAACCTCTTTATTTTTCTTATTATATCATGATTGACTATGTTAAAATTAATGAGTAATCTATTAGGTAAGGATGGAGGATACAATTATGGCTAAGGGATTGTTAATTGTATTAAGCGGACCTTCTGGTGTTGGTAAGGGAACGGTTCTCAAAGAGTTTATTCATGATAAGGATTTGAAACTTGCATACTCGGTTTCTATGACTACTCGTAAGCAGAGACCAGGTGAAGTTGATGGTATAAATTATCACTTTGTCACGAAGGAAGAATTCGAACAAGCAAAGAAGAATGGTGAATTATTAGAGTCAGCAGAATTTGTTGGAAACTACTATGGAACACCAATCTCTGAAGTAGAAAGATTGCGTAATGAAGGCAAGAACGTCATTTTGGAAATCGAAGTACAAGGATGTACTCAAGTTCGTGAAAAGGTGAAGGATGCCTTAACAATCTTCATTGTTCCACCAAGCATGACGGAGTTAGAGAAGAGAATTCGTGGACGTAATACAGAACCAGAAGAAATTGTTCAAGAACGTTTGGCGAAAGCTGCGCGTGAAATGGAACTCATTGGTATGTACAAATATGTTGTATGTAACGATGATGCGAAATTAGCAGCTGATATTATTCGCGTAATTATCAAACGTCATATGAAATCAAATATTTAATTTGTCTGCCAGTATGAACTGGCAGTTTTTTTCTGCACTTGCGTAAGCGCTTTCAATCCTTTATAATGGAAACCAATAAACGGAGGATAGTTTCCAATGGAAAATATACAACAAGATATTTTAGAGACAACTTTGATATTATTTAACGATAGAGGCCTAGACTTTACAATGAATGATATTGCAAAGTCAATGCATATCGCAAAGAAGACAATTTATCGTTTCTTCTCATCGAAAGAAGAGTTGTTGATTGCATTATTGGATTATGGCTTTGAGAATATTCAAAAAGAGAAACAAAAGATCTTATCTAGTAATGATAGTATCACAAAACGTTTAGAACAAGCCATGATTGCGATGCCAAAACAGTATGCCAAAATTGACTTTCGTGTGTTATCAAGTTTAAAGGATACCTATCCTCAAGTGTATATACGTCTAAATGAACATTTAGAAAATGATTGGGAACCTATTATCAAACTAATCAATGAAGGTATCCGTAAAAAGGAAATTCGTAAGATTAACACATTTATTCTTCGCCAGATTATAACCGCAACTTTTGAACAACTTTTATCTACGGATGAACTACAAGAAAGAAATTTAACGTATGCTAAAGCTTTAAAAGAAATGATGAATATCATCATGAAAGGGATGGTTATAGATAATGAATAAAATAAATAATGATTGGGAATATATCGACCAATGGAGTGATGCGTTTATTATAGATGGCAGTGCGGACAAGGTAGTTCGATTGCCACATACCGTTCAAGAATTACCTTTACATTATGCTAATTCAGAAAGCTATCAAAAGGTTGTAGGTTACCGTAAACGATTGTCGTTTGATCCATCTTTAAAAGGTAGAAGACACTTTATACGCTTTGATGGTTCAGCTCATGAATCTACAGTGTATTTCAATGGAAAACAGATGTACGTTCATGCATGCGGATATACTGCATTTACAGTAGAATTAACAGATGATATTCGCTTTGATACTGAGAATCTTTTAGTGGTAAAAGTGGATAGTCGTGAGAGTTTAAATACACCACCATTTGGCTTTGTGATTGATTATCTTACTTATGGTGGTATCTATCGTGATGTTTGGCTTTATGATAAACCTACTTATTTTATCAAAGATGTATTTGTAACAACGAATACACTAGATACAGTCTCGGTATCCATCCAAACAGATGGGCTGGTTCCTATTGATTCATATCAAGTCAAGATTCTTGACTCAAAGGGTGAAATTATCGCACAACAGGCCGTATCTATAAATACGCGGCAAATACAAATACCTGTAAAGAATATTCATGCATGGACAGCCGAATCACCAACTTTATACCGTTGTATTGTGGAACTAGGAGACGATACTTTTGTAACAAGCTTTGGATTCCGTACAATTCGTTTTGATCAGAATAATTTATATATCAATGATCAAAAGGTATTCTTGAGAGGCTTGAATCGTCACCAATGCTATCCATATATTGGTTATGCGGCTGTTGATTCTTTACAAGAGGAAGATGCACGTATTTTAAAAGAAGAGTTACATGTGAATGCAGTACGTACTTCGCATTATCCGCAAAGTCAGTCATTTATCGATGCATGTGACCGCTATGGTTTATATGTGTTTACTGAGATTCCTGGTTGGCAACATATCGGGGACGAAATTTGGAAACAACAAGCAATACAGAATACGAAGGATATGGTATTGCAGTATCGTAATCATCCTTCCATTATTCTTTGGGGTGTAAGAATCAACGAATCATTAGATGATGATGAACTCTATGCGAAAACAAATGAAGTTGCAAGAAATTTAGATCCTACTAGACCCACAGCAGGTGTGCGATATCTAACAAAGAGTCATTTGTTAGAGGATATTTATACATTTAATGATTTTTCACATCACGGTGATAATAAAGGTGCATTAAGCAAGACTGAAGTTATGGTTGATACGCATCATCCTCTTATCATCTCTGAAGCCAATGGGCACATGTTTCCAACGAAGAGTTTTGATACACAAGCAAGACGACAAGAACATGCATTACGACATGCTCGTGTGTTTAGTGATGCGATGGCTGACCATCAACATACTGGAGTTTTCCAATGGTGTATGTTTGATTATGCAACACATAAAGACTTTGGTTCTGGTGATAGGATTTGTTACCATGGAGTGATGGATAGTTTCCGTAATCCAAAACTTGCGGCTAGCGTATATGCTTCACAACAAGATGAAGAACCAATCTTAGAAATCAGTACTTCGATGGATATTGGTGATTACAATGCTGGTAATCTACCGGATTTCTACGCATTTACAAATGCGGATGAAGTACGTTTATACAAAAATGATCAGTTTGTTTCTGAGTTTTCTAGATCTGAGTATTCTGGTTTAAAGCATGGTCCTATTCGTATCGATGATACGATTGGAAAACTACTTTTAGAAAACGAGCATTTTACTTCGAAACAGGCGGATGATATACGTAAATGCTTATTAGCAAGTAAAAAGTATGGTAGCAACTTACCACTACGCTATCGTTTGTTATATGCGAAGATGATGTTTCAATACAAGATGAAGTACAGTGATGGTGTCGCTCTTTATGGGAAATATGTATCGGGTTGGGGTTCGGATTCGATTACTTGGAGATTTGATGCAATCAAAAATGGAGAGGTTGTAAAATCTATTATCAAACGACCATCTGCTAAATTGCATCTATCGTATCAAGTTTCTCAAACAACACTCATTGAAGGTGATTGTTACGACATGTCTGCGATTCGTATTCAAGTAAAGGATGAATATCATAATTTAGCTTCCTATGCACAACTACCATTAAATCTTATTACGACTGGGCCAATCGAAATTGTAGGTCCTAATACAGTTGTTACAGAAGGCGGTATGACTGGTACATATATTAGAACAACTGGTGAAGAGGGAGAGGCAATTCTAACAATCTCTACGTCAGATTGCAGTGCAATTACAATTCATTTTACAATTACAAAGGGAAATCATACATTATGAAAGAATTTGGTAAAAAACAATTCGCTGCCTATGGTTTAGGTGCGGTTGGAAAGGATATGGTATATGCCTTATCTGCTTCCTATATCATGTATTACTATCAAGATATCTTAGGCTTATCTGCGACTTTTGTTGGATTTATCTTGATGATTGCTCGTGTGTTTGATGCGGCCAACGATCCATTTATGGGTGTTGTTGTGGCAAAGACAAATTCGAGATGGGGCAAGTTTCGTCCATGGTTATTTACGGGTACGATTTTAAATGCATTTGTTTTATATGCATTGTTTGCGGCACCTGCAGTATCAGGTAAAGCATTGATGATCTATTTTGCGGTGATGTATATTCTTTGGGGTGTGACATATACCATGATGGATATTCCGTTTTGGTCAATGATACCTGCAGTTACTTCTACGGCAAAAGACCGTGAGAATTTATCGGTTGTGGGACGTACCAGCGCGGGTGTTGGTTATGCGTTAATTAATGTATTTACCGTCATGGCTGTATCCAAACTAGGCGGTGGAATTGAACGTACTGGATTTCGCTTGTTTGCGCTTATTATAGCGATCTTGTTTGTTATATTTATTTTATTTACATGTTTTACAATTCGTGAACAAAAAGAGGAAAACATGCAGACAACATCTGTTAAAGAGATGTTTAAAGCATTATTTAACAATGATCAAGCAATCGTAACGGTTGTTACAATTGTACTGATTAATTCTGCGTTATATATTACATCGAATCTTTTAATCTACTTCTTTAAATACGATATTGGGGGAACAACCTGGAAGGATGCTTATACATTATTTACTTCTGTTGGTGGGATTTCTCAGATCTTAGGTATGATGGCTGTGTATCCAATCCTTAGAAGTAAATTATCGAATACAATCATCTTTAAGTTAGGCTTGTGTCTAGCAATATTTGGATATGCATTCTTACTAGCATTATGTTTACTTGGATATTCATCTGTTCTAACAATGCTAATGGTACCTGGTGTAATGATCTTTGTGGCCAATGGTATACTAACTGTTTTAACAACTGTCTTTCTTGCGAATACTGTTGATTATGGTGAAGTAAAGACGGGTCATCGTGAAGAGTCTGTAATCTTTAGCATGCAGACATTTGTTGTAAAGGCTGCTAGTGGCTTAGCAGTATTCATCACTGGTGTTAGTTTGGATCTGATTGGTTTAACAAGCAAAGATGGACTAGGGGAAGGAATGCCAACATTTTCTTCACCATTACTAGGATTGCGTTTGCTGATGACGATTTTACCTATGATTGGATTAGTACTTGCTCTAGTGTTATTTACAAGAAAGTTTATTCTTACGGATGAAAAAGCAGAACAAATCCGAAAACAGTTAGAAGAAAAGAAGGTATGATTATGCAGGTAACGTGGTTGATGGAAAGTGCTGATCAGAAAATTAAATTACAAGGCAATGAAAATTGGCAGGACGAAGTATTACATATTCATGTCACAACTGCCCAAATGATACTAGGTAAAGTAGAGGCAAAACTTTCTGTACCTATTGCAAAGGATGAGAAGATTTTCATGAATGGATATCAAACATGGACATATTCTCCAGAACTTACAAGATATGATCATACACATGGCCTAAAGAGAGTGCCAAAAAGTTTATTACGGAAATATGGGTTTGATCGTTATGGGGATTATCATTTTGTAGACTACCCACAAAAGAAAGGTATTACCCATGGTGAATCATGGTGCTATTTCCGTGATGGAAAGAAATTTCGCTTGTTTGCATCGTTAGATGAAGATCCAGGATATACGTTATTTTGGTATGATGCAAACAAAGCTGAATTAACAATTCAAAGAGATTGTAAGGATGTACAGACAAATGGTATCTTTCATGCATTTGATTTATTCTATGCGGAAGGTAGTGAAGAGGAGGTCTTTCAAGCATGGTTTGATGCAATGGACTTGAAGCCACTTACAACCAAAAAGTTATTTGGATATTCTAGTTGGTATAATCACTATCAAGATATTAGTGAAGATAAGATACGTTATGATTTATCTGGCTGCGATAAAGTATTTCAACCAAATGACCTATTTCAGATTGATGACGGTTGGGAACCATTTGTAGGTGATTGGTTAGAAACAGATTCAGTGAAATTTCCGAACGGCTTAAAAGCACTTGTGGACCAAATACATGCAAAGGGATATAAAGCAGGTTTGTGGCTTGCGCCATTTGTGGCAGAGGAGAAGTCTTCTTTATATCAAAATCATCCAGATTGGTTCCTGCACCATCATGGAAAACCATGGTGTTTAGGCGCTAATTGGTCAGGCTTTTATTCGTTAGATATTGATCATCCGGATGTAATTGACCATATCAAGAAAGTATTTCATCAAGTTTATGATGTATGGGGCTTTGATTTAGTTAAACTAGACTTCTTATATGGCGCAGCTCCATTTGGAAATGCATCTGAAAGTCGTGCTAAGAGAATGAAACGGGCATTGCAGTTGTTACGAGATATTTCAAATGGTAAGGAAATTCTTGCTTGCGGTGTCCCATTAATGCCATCTTTTGGATTAGTAGAATACAGCCGTATTGGATGTGATGTTGGGTTGGATTGGGATGATGTCTTCTATATGCGTTTTTTACATCGCGAAAGAATCTCTACCAAGAATGCAATTGTGAATACCGTGAATCGTAGACAATTAAATAAACATGCGTTTATGAATGACCCAGATGTATTCTTTATTCGTACAGAAAATATTCATTTGTCAAATAAACAAAAGGATGATTTAGCACGGATTCAAGCTCTACTTGGCGGTGTTTTTCTAACAAGTGATTGTCCTGCAAGTTATACGGATGAAATGATTCAAAAGTATCAAGAATATCGTAAGTTAGCATCTGCATTAGTTACGGATGTAAATACCGATGAAGGAATTACAATTGAATATGTTATAGATGGTCAAACAAAAGTATTTCATTCTGACTGTACAAATCGTTAATAAAAAACCCACTAAAGTAGTAAATACTCTGGTGGGTATTTTTGTATCCTTGTTTCTTAATAAGGATTTTTTTATATTGTCTTTTGGAAGAGTATATATTTCTTTATCAAATGCTAGGTAAATGTTTTGGATATTTTAAAGATAGGAAATTATAGCAGGATAGTAAATACATATGTATTAGTAACAATAACATCTATCTAGTTCTAGCTCCTCTGTGTTATGGAAGTTGGTGAACCTGTTTAAGCGTGGGTGTTGCTTGCATGTTTGTATTAATGGGCTTACTTGTTTCAGCGTATTATCTTATTAGGAAAGTATAGGGGAGTAAAACGTAAAAACGCATCTATTACGATGCGCCTTTAGTTATGTAAAGAAAAAGCCAACTTGCGTTGACTTTTTACACTTGTTATCTGTTGTAGAATTCGACAACGAGTGATTCGTTGATTTCTTGGTTTAATTCGCTTCTTTCTGGAAGACGTACGAATGTACCTTTCTTGTTTTCCTTATCAACTTCAACGAAAGCTGGGATTGTGATAGCTGATTCTAATGATTCAGCGATTGCCTTAATGTTACGTGCATTTTCACGAACAGCAATTGTTGATCCTGGCTTAATTAAAGCTGAAGGGATGTCTAACTTCTTGCCATTTACTTCGATATGACCGTGGTTTACTAACTGACGAGCAGCTTTACGTGTTCTAGCTAAGCCCATACGGTAAACGATGTTATCTAATCTACTTTCAAGTAAGATTAAGAAGTTAACACCTGCCATACCTTCCATCTTGGAAGCCTTGTTGAATAAGTTAGAGAACTGACGTTCATTTAAACCGTACATGTGACGGATTCTTTGCTTTTCGCGTAACTGTGTACCGTAGCCACCTAACTTAATACGCTTTGTAGGTCCATGTTGACCTGGAGCATAAGTTCTTTTCTTAAGCTCTTCGCCTGTTTCTAAAATGGAGAAGCTTAAGCGTCTAGCTTTCTTCCAAACAGGTCCTGTGTAACGTGCCATGTTTTGTTTCCTCCTATATATGGCTGAGAAACAATAACAGGTGCAGATCATCAATGCGGGGTGTTATCATGAGCCTTTTCACCTTTTGCAGCAGGATACTTAGGAACAAGTTTAACTGTTGATAACGCCTTGTGCATGACTCTACATGCTGCCATTATTTAACGCACTCGATATAATACCATTAGTGTGTATAAACGTCAATTGTTTTCACAAGTTCTATAAGAAACAATCATTTGAAAATCAAAACAGAATTATGGAAAGATATGTGAAAGTGATAAGGCATGTCCCCAAATATATAGATGCTGTGGTAAAATAAAAAGAGATATTACAAGAAAGGTGGAAACATATGAATCAGATATTAACATTGTTATCAGATATCAGATTTATCATTGCTGTAGGTGCAATCTTTGTTTTACTGTTAATTATTTTAATTGTTACTACAGTACGTGCACGTCGTTATAAATCTGAGTATATAGAATTAGAGAATCGCTATCAGTCACTTAAGCAAATTCCTTTGTCATTAAAGATGAATAAAGCAATTGCCGTAAGTAGAGTGAATCAGGATACAGTTGATCGTGTTAATTCAGCACAGAATAAGTTTGATGAAGTGCAGTCATGTATTTCTGCTTTAACAAGTAAGTTGGCAGACTTAGAACGTTATATTTCTGCTGGTACTTTATCAAAGGCTGGTAATACTATCAAGGATATTGAGACATCCATGACTACAACAGAAGCGGATGCGAAGACACTTGAAAATATGTTAGATGCGATTCTTGCAAAAGAAACAGCACAGCGTGAAGAAGTGACGGCTTTAAAGAATCGTTTCCGTGCACTAAAGGCACAAGCTGCTGAAAATGCTCCAAAGCTATACTTTGCTTGGCCTTTAGTAGAACAGAAGGTTGTTGATACGGAGAAGATGTTTGCGACTTTCGAAGAATGGATGTTCTCCAGTGATTTTGATAAGGCAAACCGTGAACTTGTAAGTATCAAGGCAGTCATGGCAGAGCTAGAAGAAATGATTGAGAATATGCCTTCATTATTAGAAGATGCTAAAGGTATTATTCCTAATATGGCAGAAGTTCTTCACAAGGATTATATTCATAATCGTAATCGTGGCGTGTATTTAAAACACTTAAATGTAGAAGAAAACCTCAATCAGATGACAGAGTCCTTACGTGAATCTCTAAAGCAGTTAAAGACAGGGTCTATATTAGGTGTTCGTGAAACACTTGATACAATGAAGGCAAAACTTCGTGAGATGGATCAGGCTGTGAAACAAGAAGGTGAAAGCTTTGATGCGATTCAAGAGTTATCAAAGGAATCTACAGCGCTTGCAGATGAAGCAGATAAGAATGCGGCTTATGTAAAAGAAGCATTTGCAAAATCATCATCACGTTTTGGCTTTGCGGATTTAGATGAAAAACTTGCGGAGCAAACGGCCCACTTACAAGAACTTGAAGCTAAGATGCCTGTGGTAATGGATAGTGTACGTAACTATCAAGTACCTGCTAGTACAGTTGTTGGTTCCTTGAAGGAATTAAATGAACAGATCATTGCGTGCAATACAGAGTTTAAGAATATTCGTACACGTATTGAGGCTGCTTCTGGTGATGAAGAACGTTGCAAGAAGCAACTAGTGAAGTTACAGATTGTTATGAATCAGATGCAAGTCAAGATTCGTAAGTACAAACTTCCAAATATTTCAGAAGCTTACGAGGATGATATGCGTCGTGCAAATGACTATATCCATCGTTTAGATAACTTGATGGAAGAAGTTCCATTAAATATGCAGTTATTAAATGGAACATTACAAGAAGCATTAGACTTTATCTATAAGCTTTATAACAATGTTAATAACGTTGTTGGAACAGTTATGATGGTTGAAAATACTATCGTATTCGGTAACCGTTATCGTTCAACATACGCAGATATCGACTCTGAGTTAACACGTAGTGAATTAAGTTTCCGTAATGGTGAATATACACAAGCTCTAACAACAGCAATCGCAACGATTGAAAAGATTCACCCAGGTAACTACGAATCCATGATTAAGGAGAATGCGAAGAGTGCAGCGTAGAGTGTATTTTGATGGCGCTTCTACTACAGCGGTTCACCCAGATGTATTACAAACCTATAAATCTTTATTAGATAAGTATTACGTCAATAGTGAGTCCCTATATGATGAAGGCAGCGAAATCAGTCGAATGATGGAAAAAGCCCGGAGTGCAATAGCCGGGCTTTTGGGTGTTAACAGCGAAGACATTATCTTTACCTCAGGTTCTTCGGAAGCAAACTCTTCCGCAATCAAAGGTGTTTGTTTTGCACAACCAGGTAAGAAACATATTGTCACAACGAATGTAGAACATTCTTCTATCTTGAATGCATGTTTACAAATGGAGCGGGTATTTGGTTATCGAGTAACGTATTTACCTGTTGATGCTAGTGGTAAGGTATCCTTACAACAGGTGAAAGATGCAGTAACTGATAATACAGCAATCGTTAGTATCATGGCAGTCAATAATGAAGTAGGTTCTATTAATCCAATTGATGAGATTGCAAATTATGTTAAAAAACATACACATGCCTATATGCATGTTGATATGACACAGGCAATTGGTAAAGTTGATGTAGATTTTAAAAATATTGATTTAGCATCTATTTCTGCACATAAACTAGAAGGTTTAAAGGGTAGTGGTGTTCTAGTCAAAAAAGTTCATGTGCCTTTTGTGCCACTGATTAATGGTGGTGAACAAGAATATGGTATTCGCGGTGGTACTTCGAATGCTTGTGCAAACATGGTATTTGCTAAGACACTACGCTTCGCACTAGAAAATGGTAAGAAGTATCATGATTACATCACAACTTTACAACAAGCATTATTGAAAGGTTTATCTACAATACCTGGTGTTTTAATGAATCAACCAAGTGATGCAGTTAATAGTGTCATTAACTTCTCATACGAGAAGATTCCAAGTGAAGTAATGCAGAATGCATTAAATAAAAAAGGGTTTATGGTGAGCGCAAGAAGTACTTGTGCATCTAAATCCGATGATCCAAGTTATGTATTAAGTGCTATGGGTTATTCTTCTAAACGAGCAAGCTCTTGTATTCGTATTAGTTTAACGTATCATAATACAGAAGAAGAGATTGCTTCATTGATAGAGTCATTAAAGGAGATTATTTCGCAATATGGTTAAGTATGATACAGTCTTGATTCGCTATGGTGAATTAAGCACAAAAGGTAAGAATCGAAGAGATTTTATTACTAGACTCTTCACAAATATTAAATATATGTTGCGGGATTATCCTGCGCTAACGTATCGTAAAACATACGATCGTATTTACATTAAATTAACGGATGAAGATCCAGCAGAAATCGAAACTAAATTAAAGAAGGTGTTTGGTATTAGTTCATTCTCCTTTACAGAAAAGGTGAATAGTAATTTAGAAGATATCAAGCAAGCTTGTGTTCGAATTGCTAAGGAAAGTGATAAGAAGACATTTAAGATGATTACGAAACGTCACGATAAGAGTTTCCCGCTCAAGAGTGATGGTGTAAATCGTGAAGTTGCTGGAGAGATTCTACGTAATACGGAACTAAAAGTTGATGTACATGATCCTGGATTAGCAATACGTGTTGAAATCCACAGCAATGAAACCTACATCACATCTAGTAAGATTCCTGGTGCTGGTGGATATCCAGCTAGTATCAATGGCAAGGTGTTATTAATGTTATCGGGTGGTATAGATTCACCAGTAGCGGCATATCAGTTGATGAAGCGTGGACTACATGTGGAAGCAGTACATTTTGCATCTCCTCCATATACAAGTGAAAATGCAAAGAATAAAGTATTAGAACTTGCTTCACAAGTGAGTGAATACCAAGGTCACATGAAAGTGCATGTTGTTAACTTTACGCAATTACAGCTGGAAATCTATAAGCATGCAGGAGACCCATATGCAGTTACATTAATGCGTCGTATGATGTTTCGCTTAGCGGATATGATCTCTAAGAAGTATGGATGTCTAGCAATCGGTACAGGTGAAAGTGTAGGGCAGGTAGCTAGCCAAACACTCGAGAGTATCAACTGCATTAATACAGTTACAAATATGCCAATCCTAAGACCACTTGTATGTTATGACAAGATTGAAATTATTGATTTGGCACGTAAGATTGGAACTTATGAAACATCGATCTTACCGTTTGAGGATTGCTGTACGATTTTTGATCCAAAAAACCCAGTCACAAAACCATCTGTAGATAAGAGTGTTTACTATGAATCAAAATTTGATTATGAAACACTATTACAACAGGCGGTAGATACACTAGAAACTGTGAATGTACAAGCTGTGAAAAAAGAAGAAGATTTCTTATAGAGAGGTGAAACTATGGCAAAGCATAATCAAGATATTCGCAATGAATTCAATGAAAAGATGCAACATTGTGCGACGATGGATGAGCAAGAACTATTAGATATCGCTAACGTAACGATTGTTAAAGTTGAAAAAGATGATACATATAACACAAAAGCGAAGTTAAAGATTTTTGCATTATTCACATCACTCTTTAACTGTGCAGAAAATGAACGTATGAAATACGTAAAACGTATTTACGCAGCTCTTAAATAAATGATGATTGATAGGTATTTCTATAATGAAGTACCTATTTTCTTTTGCTATAATTTAGATACAATAAGATTTTTTTATAATGAGGGACGATATGAGAAATGTTGATATTAGTACCATCAGTAATACGATACTAATCATTTTATGGGTGATTTTGCCTAAGCTATATCGTATCTGGAAAAAGAAGAATATATTTTACGTTTATGATATCCCATTTGATTTAATGCCTATTTTCATCCTCTCAAATGGTTGGATGCGCTTTGGGATTTGGTTAATAATTTATGTAGTATTTATGTTGGTTTTAAAGTTAATCTTTTCAAAGGGAAAAGTGATATTGTTCAACGAGAAACAATCATCACAAAATAACGATACAAATAATATAAGTTAAACGTGTTAATTAGCTCAATTTTTAGTGAAAACTCCCTTCTAACGAAAGTGCCCTCTAATTGGGGTGC